>DUOL01000021.1 GCA_012838875.1 Bacteroidales bacterium
CGGTTCCACCAAAAAGTGCGGCAAAGAAACCTACCATAATTGCTCCTACTAAACCGGCTAAGGCTCCGACTGCTCCAATGTTAGCGACATCTTGAGAGTCGATAGAACCAAAGGCTTGTAATCCAAAAGCTAAAGCTAAAGGTAAGGCAACAATTCCTGCCGTTATTCCGCCAAAGATGTCACCTTTTAAATTGTGAGTCGATAAAAATTTCATTATTTAAAGTAGATTCTGATTAATAATTTGCAAAACTACAATTTTTTTTTGAATTTTCTTGTTTGTATTTTGTTAGAGAGGTATCTCAAATTATTATTATTTTTGCAAAAAATATAGTAACATTATGGAACCAATATTGTATAAAGAATTAAAAGATACACGTTCAGGCTTTGGTGTGGGACTTTTAGAAGCAGGAAAAAGAGATTCTGCTGTTTTTGCTTTATGTGCAGATGTTACCGGCAGTCTAAAAATGGGAGATTTTATTAAAGAATTTCCCGAAAGATTCGTTCAAGTTGGTATTGCTGAAGCGAATATGGTAGGAATATCGGCAGGCTTAGCCCTAAGCGGTAAAATTCCTTTCGCCGGTGCGTATGCTGCGTTTATCTCAGGTAGAGTCTATGACCAAATACGAATGACCGTTGCCTATTCAAATCTAAATGTCAAATTAGCGGCGTCACATTCCGGAATTACGGTAGGTGAAGATGGCGCAACCCATCAAATGAACGAAGATATTGCACTTATGAAAGCTTTGCCCAATATGGTCGTCCTTAATCCGTGTGATTACAATCAGACTAAAATGGCAACCATAGCAGCAGCGAAATACGTAGGTCCCGTTTATCTGCGCTTCGGACGCCCTGAGGTGCCTAATTTTACTCCGGAAAATGAGCCCTTCATTATCGGTAAAGCAATATTGTTAAATAAAGGTACTGATGTCTCCATTTTTGCAACAGGACATTTAGTCTATCATGCGCTTGAAGCCGCAGAACAACTACGACAACAAGGAATCTCGGCAGAAGTTATCAATATCCATACCATAAAACCGCTTGATGAGGCTGCTGTACTACAAAGCGTAAGCAAAACGAAATGTGTTGTTACAGCTGAAGAACATGCACTTAATGGTGGAATGGGAGACTCAATTTGTCAATTATTAGCCCGTAAACTACCCGCTCCCGTGGAAATGGTAGGTATAGATGATATTTTTGCCGAAAGTGGAACACCCGAGCAATTGATGATAAAATATAAATTGACGGCACCGGATATCGCTATTGCAGTGAGGAAAGTAATGGCAAGAAAATAGTCATTTTAATGATAAATTATGAAGGAAGAATCCGAGGATCAAAAGATACTCTCCCTCTTTGCTGACGAAAAAACAAAAGAAAAAGCATTCCGACTGCTTATTGATAAATATCAAAAAGATATCTATTATGCTATTAGACGGATTGTCTATCTACATGATGACGCTAACGACGTTACGCAAAATGTTTTTATCAAAATTTGGAGATATCTCGACAAATTCCGAGGAGATTCTTCATTGAAAACTTGGATTACAAAAATTTGTGTTAATGAGTCATTAACATTTATTGAGAAAAAAAAGAAATTATTAAATCTCTATGATGATTCCTACACCTCTTTTATGCTGAGGTCAGTGGAAGAAGAAAAGTATTTTTCGTCAGATAAAATTCAACAAATACTACATAAAGCTATTTTGCAATTGCCTCAAAAACAGCAAATTGTATTTACAATGCGCTACTATGACGAAACACCCTACGAAGAAATGTCTAAAATTCTTGATACTTCCGTTGGTGCCCTCAAAGCATCTTATCATTTTGCCGTTAAAAAAGTTGAAGAATTTATTGAAAAAAATGCTGAATTATAAATAATAATTTTAAACTTACTATTTTTTAAAAAGTCAAAGGTTTGTTTGTAAGATAGAAAATGAAATTAAATCAATTGCCCAAAGAAGATTTTTTTAAGGTTCCCGATAATTATTTCGATGAACTCCCTTCTCAAATTATGAAAGTCGTGGAAAATGAGCATAAAATAGTGAGACGCAGAAGAGTGGTATGGTTGATTTCGTCTTCTGTAGCCGCTGTTATGATTTTACTTCTAGGAATTAGCTTCTTCTTTTCGCAAAATAATGAAACGACATACCCTCTACTTGCTTTGGATAGTGTAAAAACCGAACAAAAGGAAGGGAAGCTCTCTTTAGTTACCTTAGATAACGATGATAACGATAATATAGCCGAATCCTCCTCTTCTATTCCGGATAAAACGGAACCTAAACCTCAACCGTCAAATCACAAAAAAACTAGTAGTAAGCCAAGCAATACGGATATTCCGGTTGAGCCGGAACTCGATTTTTGCAGTTTGGATAATCAAATAATCGATTATTATAACGAGGAATTAACAAGAAATGAATATTATGAATTAAAATAGAATAGAATTATGAAAAAGAGACTTTTTTTAATCCTAACGCTGATACTTGCAATAATACAAATGCAAGCTCAAGAGCAGTCTAAAACGCAGGTCGGCGAATATGAAAATAGAACGGAAAGGCATAATAGAGAAAATTGCAAAGATGTATCTTTACTCAAAAAACAATATATAAAAGATAGCCTACAATTGGCTCCTGAAGAAGAAAATGATTTTTGGGCTATTTATGACCAAACGGAGCAGGAAGAACAAGAGGTTCATGAGGCTTTTTTAAAATTTAAAAATGAACAACTTGTCGTGTTAGAAAATGGTAGAGTTGATCATAATGCGTTGACGGAAGCACAGAAGTTACTTCTTCTCGAAAAGAGAATTGAAAGGAAAACAAAATTAGCACTTATAGAACAAGATTTCTTTAATAAGATACAAAAGGTAATCCAACCCAAAACAGTTTTGCAATACTATAAACTCGAAAAAGAATTTCGTAAGAAAGTTATCAGCGAGTCCAAAAAGAGAGAACATTCTCTGATGAAAGATGCCGAAGCCGAACCAATTCCAAAGAAAATTAGAAGATAACAAAGTTAAAGTAGCGAGGTAAGTTTTTTGTTTTGGCAACAATTAAAAAATTAGCGGGACAAACAGTGATTTATGGCATGCCTACTATTTTAGGGCGCCTGTTGAACTATTTGCTCGTTCCGTTACAAACTTATGTCTTTGCGACAGATCAGTATGGAATAATTGGAGAACTCTATGCATGGATGAGTTTGCTATTGGTTATTTTGACATACGGGTTTGAGACAGCTTTTTTTCGTTTTTCTCAAGAAGAGGGTTTAAAAGACAGAACGTATAGCACTTCACTTATTTCTCTATTAACCACTTCTACTCTTTTTATGGGAGTAGCCTTGCTCTTTAGCAATCAGATTGCTTCTGTAATGAATTATGCGGAACACCCCGAATATATCCGATGGGTTATCATTATCGTTAGCATTGATGCTTTTATCTCTATCTCTTTTGCAAAATTACGACTACAAATGCGGGCTGTAAAATTTGCGGTCGTAAAATTTGCAAATATCGGAACAAATATCTTGCTAAATCTCTTATTTTTAGCACTCTTACCTTATTTATATGCAAAAGAGATTGCGCCGGAAATAGTGAACGTAATTTACGACCCTTCAATGGGAGTTGGTTATGTCTTTATTGCTAACGTCGTTGCAAGTTTGGTAACGCTGTTGTTGTTAATTCCTGAAATTTTCAAAGTGAAATGGTGTTTTGATTTTGAACTTTGGAAAAAAATGATGCGCTATGCGTTACCACTTCTAGTTCTCGGATTAGCAGGTATCGTGAACGAAACAATGGATAGAGTTCTTATTAAATATTTATCTCCCAAAGATATAGCACAAAGCCAAGTCGGAATTTATAGTGCTTGTTATAAAATATCTATCATGATGACCATTTTTATCCAAGCCTTTAAATATGCCGCAGAACCCTTCTTTTTCAGTAAAGCGAAAGATAGAGATGCTAAAGAGACTTACGCAAATGTCATGACCGTATTTGTTTTAATCTGCACGATTATGTTTGTTGGTATCATGCTCTATATTGATATCATAAAATACTTCGTAGGTCCTGAATATCACGTTGGATTGAAAGTTGTCCCCGTACTGCTTATGGCGAACCTCTTCCTCGGAATTTTTTATAACCTCTCCATCTGGTACAAACTTACCGACCAGACACGATTTGGTGCCTATATCACCCTAATCGGTGCGGCGATTACCCTTCTGTTTAATTTTCTCTTGATTCCGATAATGGGCTACTACGGGTCGGCATGGACCACTTTTTTGTGCTACTTTACCATGGTACTACTCTCTTATTTCATAGGACAGAAGTATTATCCGATTAATTATCAAGTTAAAAAAATCGTTTACTATATCCTCTTTGCCGTGATAATTTATCTAATTTCAGATATTTTACCGATTCAAAGTACTAAAATAAGTTTACTGGCTAATACAGGCTTATTACTCGTCTATTTATTTGTATTATATTTAACTGAAAATAAGACGATGAAAAAAATAATTCTCTCTTAAATATAGTTTTAATGTTAGTAAAAATTCACAATTTCTCCGAACACAATTTACCGGAATACTCTTCAGCTTCGGCGGCAGGGCTTGACTTAAGAGCTAATACAAAAGAACAACTTACGATAAATCCCGGCGAACGAGTTGTCGTGCCTACAGGTTTAATTATTGAAATTCCAAACGGTTACGAAGGGCAAATTCGCCCCCGAAGCGGTTTGGCAGCCAACTATGGTATTACTGTCCTCAACTCGCCCGGAACAGTCGATGCAGACTATCGCGGCGAAGTAAAGGTGATATTGATTAACCTATCCGATAAACCTTTCGTAATAAATAATGGAGATAGGATTGCTCAATTGGTAATCGCTAAGTTTGAAAAGATTGAGTGGGAAGCGGTAGATGCTACTAGTTTATCCGTGAGTAAACGGGGCGAACAAGGTTTTGGAAGTACGGGAAAAAAGTAAAATAATAATTCTTTTGACTCGAAATACTACTTATTCCGTGAATACGAAGCCTCAACCATTTGCGTAATTAGATTGAAAATACCCGTATAATGCTGCAAGGAACAACGATCGCAACTGTCGGTGAAATCGTGATAGCCGCCAATCTTTCCGCCTAACGTATAAATAAACATGGCAGGCATGTGAAAACTGAACGGATAGTGGTCACTGTTCGGTGCGTTCGGACGACTTTTGACCTCCGTAACGTAATTATTTTCCTTATTTATTTGTACTAATTTCTGATAAAAGTTTTTGGTATTGTTAGCTTGTGAGTTGACGACCATAATGCCCTCATCACCACCACATTGCATGTCAAGATTGAGTAGTAATTTTACCTTTTTGAAGTCGAAAAGCGGGTGCAACGTTGCGTATATTGAGCCCTTTAAACCTACCTCTTCACCGCTTAAGAGCATGAAAACGATAGAGTAAGGGGATTGATGTTTTTTAAAATAGTTGGCGAGGTCAACTACCATAGCTACCCCGCTGGCGTTGTCATGAGCTCCGTAAAATATGACGGAATCTCCCATTGTGCCGAGATGATCGTAATGAGCAGTAAAAACGTAAAAACTATCAGGATGTTGAGTGCCGGGAAGATAGCCTACGATATTTTGCGTATTATGATATTTGAACTTATTGTCAAAAGAGATAAAGAACTTTTCTTTTTTCTTGCCTTTGAGCAGTTCGGCACGAACATAAATAACGGCAAAATCACGTTCAAAGTCGGTAGCACCTAATGACCATACGGGCAAATCATTAACCCCGATAAGTAAACAGTTAAGCCCATTAAGAGATGTTTTTCGACTAATGGATGCTAAGAATTTATCTACTATTTTTTTTCTCTCTTTTTCTTGCCACTTTTTGCCTGAAATATCAATATAAATAAGTTGATGTTTTACATCATATTGATTTTTATTTAGAAATTTCTCTCTCGTAGTTTCGTTATTAAATCCCTGAATATCAATCTGAATAATTTCAAAATTTCCATTTAAAAATGAAGAAAAAGGAGCAATTCGGTAGTCATTAAAAGGAGATAACTCTCTATCGCCGATTTTAAACTGCACTTTTCCTTCCATTGAAAAGGCATAGAAACCATATTTTTGTAAATAATCAGTTGTTAAGGGTTGAATGCCTATTTCTTTAAAGGCATTAACGAGATATGCGGCAGCAATGCTATCACCGCTGTAAGTGTATCCTCGTCCGAACATCGCCGGAGAACTTAAATCACAAATGATTTTTCTTGCGAAAATAGAGTCCTGAGCGTAAATATGAAAGAAAATAAATGTTTGAAATAAAATGAAAAGAACTTTTTTCATCATTATTTGTTTAAATAATAATATAAAACAAAAAAGGGCGTTTTTTAATACGCTTGTAAAAGTTGCTTTTTTGTTCATTTAACATAAATCTTTTTACGAAGTGTAAAAGAAAAAGTTACAAGTAAAAACATGTTTTAGAATTTATTATCTTTGCATGTTTATTATCTAAATATATAATTATCTAAAAATTAATAGATTATGGAAAAAATTAAAGTTGGAATTAATGGTTTTGGAAGAATTGGACGTTTAGTTTTCCGTGCTTCTTTAGAAAGAGAAAACTTGGAAGTTGTTGCAATTAATGACTTACTTGATGTTAGCTATATGGCTTATATGCTTAAGTATGATACGGTACACGGTAATTTTAAAGGTGAAGTAGAGATTGACGGTGATAATCTTATAGTGGATGGTAGAAAAATAAGAATAACTGCTGAAAAAGATCCGCTAAATTTAAGATGGGACGAGGTCGGCGTTGAGTATGTTGTAGAATCAACAGGACTATTCTTGACGAAAGAGACGGCGGCGAAGCATCTCCAAGCCGGCGCAAAACGTGTCGTGTTATCCGCTCCGTCAAAAGACGACACCCCAATGTTTGTAATGGGTGTTAATCATCTGGAGTATGCAGGGCAACCTATCGTTTCTAATGCATCTTGTACTACGAACTGCTTAGCACCGTTAACGAAAGTTATTCACGAAAATTTCGGATTACTGGAAGGATTGATGACAACCGTACATGCTATGACAGCAACACAAAAAACAGTTGACGGTCCGTCATTAAAAGACTGGCGTGCCGGGCGTGCAGCTTCGGGAAATATCATTCCCTCTACGACAGGTGCAGCAAAAGCTGTTACTAAGGTTATTCCTTCACTGAAAGGAAAATTGACAGGTATGTCATTTCGTGTACCTACATTGAACGTCTCTGTAGTAGATTTAACTTGTAAATTGGAACGTAGCACAACATACAACGATATTAAAGCCGCAGTTAAACAAGCAGCCGAAAATGAACTAAAAGGTATTCTCGGATATACCGAAGATCATGTTGTCTCTACCGATTTTATCGGAGACCCCAGAATTTCTATTTTCGATGCCGAAGCGGGAATTATGCTCAATCCTACCTTTGTTAAGCTAATAGCATGGTACGATAACGAGTGGGGATATTCCAATAAGGTACTTGA
>DUOL01000022.1 GCA_012838875.1 Bacteroidales bacterium
AAATTTACAACAGACCCCGAAACATACGATATCGCAATTCAGGAAAAATTATTAGTTAATACAAGTCTCATTTTTAATCCCGAAAATCCCAATGCTCTCGATATTACGTCAAATTTGTTTAAAAACAATGGATTTGCCATAGATTTAGGCGCCTCATATGATTTTAACGAATATTTTGGCACTAGTTTTTCCATCGTTGATTTAGGATTTATTAGTTGGAAAACTAATACACAAAATATGGCAAGTAAAGTAGAAAATAGAGGAATTTACTATCAGGACGGTGGTTTTCTTTTTAGTGGAATAAATGTAGAAAATGCTTTAAATTTAATGAGTAACGAGGATGATTTTGGGGGTACTCTAAGTAATATGCAAGATACTTTATTAGCATATTTTCCTCTTCATCAAACAAATAAACCGTATATGACCGCAACGTATGCAAAATTGCTTTTAAGCGGATATTATAATATTAATAAAAATAATAGTCTGAGCTTGTTATTTAGAGGCGATATTGTTTCAAAAACAATGCTTCCCTCATTTACTTTTGCATATAGTGGTAGTTTTTTCAACTTTCTTGACGTTTATGCGACTTATTCAATTATTGGGAAAACGTATGCTAATGTAGGAATTGGCTTAGGACTTCGTGCGGGTCCTATTCATATGTATCTTCTTACGGATAACATTATTGCTGCCTTTGCACCGTTAAATAGTCCTACAATGAATGTTCAAATGGGTATGCTTGTACATATTACAAAAAATAAGAATAAAAAAGATAGTTCTGATAATAAGAAAAAAAGTAAAGTTGATAAGAAAAAAACAAACAAAGATAATAACGAACTAATTTTAGAAACTCCTAATCAATAAATTGTTATCACATGGGCAACATGACATTTTTCTATGAAGATGTTTTAAGTTTTATTCAATCGGAAGCGCTACTTAATCAAGGTAAAGTTGAAGTCGAAAAGGCGTATAAAGAACTTGTTACAAAGCGAGGTAAAGGAAATGATTTTTTAGGGTGGTTAGATTTACCTATAAATGTGACGGAAAATGAAATTAATAAAATTAAAAGTGTTGCAAAGCAATTAATTGAGAAATCCGAAGTGATAGTTGTTGTTGGTATTGGCGGTTCATATTTGGGAGCAAGAGCCGTCATCGAAGCTTTACAGCCCTATTTCACCACTACTGATAACAGGAAAAAAAATACCGAAATTGTTTATGCCGGTACCCATCTGAGTGAAGATTATTTGCACGATTTACTGCATTGGCTCAATGATAAAGAGTATTCTATCATTATTATTTCAAAATCAGGAACAACAACGGAACCGGCGTTAGCCTTTAGATTATTGAAAACGCATTGTGAGAAGAAATATGGAAAAAATAATGCCCAACGGCGTATTGTAGCTATCACTGATAAGAGTCGAGGAGTGCTTAAAAGAATAGTAAATAGTGAAGGTTATCAAACATTTGTAATCCCGGATGATGTCGGGGGACGATACTCCGTGCTTACGCCGGTTGGTTTATTACCTATTGCCGCCGCCGGCTTCGATATAGCGAAACTATTGCTGGGTGCTAAAAAAATGCGTCAACAGCTTTACGAAGCTACAACTTGGCAACAAAATCCAGCCATGCAATATGCACTTCTACGCTATCTTCTTTATACTAAAGAAAATAGGAAAATTGAATTGATGGTAAGCTATGAACCTAAATTGCTCTATTTTATTGAGTGGTTTAAACAACTCTTCGGCGAAAGTGAAGGTAAGGAAGGAAAGGGAATATTCCCCGCAGGAGCTATATTTTCCACAGATTTACACTCTTTAGGACAATATATTCAAGAAGGAGAGAGGATTATTTTTGAAACTGTTTTGTCGGTTATAAATTCACAAAAGAGAATTCCAATTCCATATTTGGAAAACAATGAAGATGAATTAAATTATTTGCAATCAAAATCAATACAAGAGATAAATTTGATAGCCGAAAAGGGCACACGTTTGGCTCATATAGAAGGTGAAGTTCCTAATTTTACTATATCAATTTCTAAAATTGATGAAGAAACACTTGGTGAAATGATATTTTTCTTTGAATTTTCTTGCGCTTTAGGAGGATACCTTCTTGATGTAAATCCATTTGACCAACCGGGTGTTGAAGCGTATAAGAAAAATATGTTTAAGCTACTTGGAAAATAGAAGATTATAGACTATATGAACAAAAGCGAACGCAAAAAGAAGTATGACTTTATTGTTTCATATTTCACTAAAACGAATCCAAACCCTACAACGGAATTAAATCATAAAAATAATTTTGAATTACTTGTCTCTGTTGTGCTTTCGGCGCAATGTACCGATGAGAGGGTGAATTTGGTTACGCCGGCACTTTTTGAACGCTTTCCGAACCCGCAGGAAATGGCTCAGGCGACTAAAGAAGAGCTGTTTGAGCTGATAAAATCCGTTACTTATCCAAATAGCAAAGCTAATTACTTAAAAAAATTATCAACAATATTAGTTCAAGATTTTGGCGGTAATATTCCGAATAATCGTGAAGCACTAGAAAGTTTACCGGGTGTGGGGCGTAAAAGTGCAAACGTCGTTTTAGCCGTTGCTTTTAATCAACCTACAATGCCCGTTGATACGCATGTTTTTCGAGTGGCGAATCGCATAGGACTCGTAAAGAAAGCTACTACCCCTTTAGAAGTGGAAAAACAGTTAGTAGCAAATTTCCCGAAAGAAACTTTAGCAAATGCCCATCATTGGCTGATATTACACGGTCGTTACGTATGTGTGGCTAGAAAACCGAAGTGTGATGCTTGTCCGTTATGTGATATTTGTGATTATTATTTTAAATATATTGTTTAATCCTAAAAAATAAAATTATGAAAGATTTATCAGTAGGAACTAGAATTGAACATTTTAAGTACGGTGAAGGAATTATCAGTAAAAATACTCCTTTAACTTACAAAGTAATCTTTATTCGAGGTGGTGAGATTGAATTTTCCAAAATGAGTGTTGAGTTTAACATAATTGAAGAGAATGAGGTTGAAGATGAACAACAGCCACGATTGAATATTAAAGAATTTGAAAAAATATTAAAATTTCTTTTAGACAAATATCAAGGTATTGAGTTCAAGGTTGAGCTTGGTAAAAAATGGGAGGGAGGTACTATGGTGCTTCAACCCGGTAATCCGAACTTGAAACCAAAAGAAATGTCTATTGAGAGTTTTTTTCACAAAATTGTTATGATGCGAGATAGACTCCGTGTATTGGAACAAAATATTAATAGTCATCCTATTTTAACGGACGAAGAAAAGGTGAATTTACAGCAGTATATCACTCGTATTTATGGTAGTATGACAAGTTTTAATATTCTTTTTGATGATAAAGAAGATTTTTTTGTGGGTATGAAAAGTTAACGGTGCAATAAAATATTGTATCTTTGCACGTTTAAAGTACAAAAGATTTTTATAAAAATTTATACATATTATGATTGAAAAAATTACAAGCAGCAAACAGGCTATTGAATTAGAAAATCGTTACGGAGCTCACAATTATCATCCTCTTGATGTGGTACTTGCCAGAGGAAAAGGTCCGTTTTTATGGGATGTTGAAAGTAAAAAATATTTTGATTTCTTGTCAGCTTATTCTGCCGTAAATCAAGGGCATTGTCATCCGAAAATCATTCAAGCAATGACTGAGCAAGCGCAAACATTAACCTTAACATCACGTGCATTTTATAATGATAAATTGGGTGTTTTTCAAAAGTATGTTACTGAACTATTTGGTTATGATAAAGCTTTAATGATGAACTCAGGTGCTGAAGGAGTTGAAACGGCACTGAAATTATGCCGTAAATGGGGCTATTTGAAAAAAGGATTACCTGAAAATCAAGCGAAAATTATAGTTTGTGACGGTAATTTTCACGGAAGAACAATTACGATAGCTTCAATGTCAACAGACCCAAGTGCATACGCTGGGTTTGGTCCTTACACGCCGGGATTTATAAAGATTCCTTATAACAATATTCCCGCCTTAGAAAAAGCATTAGAAGATCCGAACGTAGCCGGATTCTTAGTAGAACCTATTCAAGGCGAAGCAGGTGTTTACGTTCCTGAAGACGGTTATCTTAAAAAAGCGTATGAAGCGTGTAAAGCTAAAAATGTTCTATTTATTGCCGATGAAATACAAACGGGAATAGCCAGAACAGGGAAAATGTTAGCTTGTGATCACGAAAATGTACATGCCGATATTTTAATCTTAGGAAAAGCTATTTCAGGCGGAGCTATGCCCGTGTCCGTTGCTTTGGCAAATGATGATATTATGCTCTGCATCAAACCCGGCGAACACGGTTCTACTTTCGGAGGTAATCCGTTAGCATGTCAAGTTGCTTTAGCAGCATTAGAAGTGGTTAGAGAAGAGAATTTAATGGAAAAAGCTGCATATCTTGGAGAAATTTTCCGTGCTGAGATGAAAAAAGTTGAAAGTGAAATGGTTAGCCTCGTTAGAGGAAAAGGTCTCTTAAATGCTATCGTCATTCAACCTAAAAATGGTAAAGAAGCATGGGACGTGTGCGTGAAAATGAAAGAGTTAGGAGTTTTAGCTAAACCAACACATCAACACATTATTCGTTTTGCACCACCCTTAGTTATTACTGAAGAAGAGTTAAGAACCGCTATTGCCCTTATTAAAGAAGCAATTCTCTCTTTTAACTAAATAGAAAAGTTAGTAGACAATTAAAATTTTGAATTTATAAATACGTATCTATTATGAAAAAAATTAAATTAGTAGCATTAAGCCTATTAGTAATAGGAATGAGCTTTACATTAAAATCACAAGAAATGACTGAAGAACAAAAAATTTGGTATGCTATCGGATTAGCTGAAGGTGGTAATTTTAAAAATTTCGGATTTGAATTTTCGGAAGAACATCTGCTTCAAGGAATTAAAGATGCTTATGCAGGTACGGAAAAAATGACACAAGAGGAGATGCAAGCAACTTTTATGGTTTTACAGCAAAAAATGCAGGAAAAGTCAGAAAAAGAAATGATTGTTACAAAAGAAAAAGGAAAAGCATTCTTAGCTGAAAATAAAAAGAAAGAAGGAGTTATCGAAACGGCGTCCGGACTACAATACAAAGTTGTCAAAATGGGAACAGGTCCAAAACCTCACGAAACCGATAAAGTAAAAGTACATTACCATGGAACTCTTATTGATGGAACTGTATTTGACTCCTCGGTTGAACGTGGCGAACCTATTGAATTTCCTCTCAACGGCGTTATCAAAGGTTGGACGGAAGGCGTACAGTTAATGCCTGTTGGTTCAAAGTTTATTTTCTACATTCCCTCAGATTTGGCTTACGGAGATAGAGACGCAGGACCAACCATTAAAGGCGGTTCTACCCTTATTTTTGAAGTTGAACTATTGGAAATTAACCCGGCCGGAAACTAAACAAAGTAAGAATAATTGATTCCATATCGAATATATTTTAAGACCTGATAAAAATCATCAAAGAGTTTTATCAGGTCTTTTTCGCTTAAAATCATGGATATTCTAAAAGTTGATAATTTTTCTTTAGCCTTTAAACGTGAAAAAAGTTGGCATACGGTTCTTCACAATGTAACCTTTGCTCTTAAAAAAGGAGAAACACTGGGAATTGTCGGGGAATCGGGCTCCGGGAAATCGGTTATGGCTCTCTCTATTATGAAATTGCTCTCCGCTACTCAATCACGTGTGAACGAAGGGAATATCCATTATTTTGATACCGAATCATCTCGCGAAATTTCAATACTTCCATTAAAAGAAAAAGAGTTGAGGAAAATTAGGGGAAGAAAAATTGCTATGATTTTTCAAGAACCTATGACCTCCTTGAACCCGTCATTAAAATGTGGTTATCAAATAGTTGAACAATTGCGGCTCCATACCTCCTTATCCAAAAAGGAGGCGTATAAAAAAACAATAGAGCTTTTTAAAGAAGTACTGCTCCCTCGTCCCGAGAAGATTTTTCAAGCTTACCCCTTTGAGCTTTCGGGCGGACAGAAACAACGTGTAATGATTGCTCTCGCTATGAGTTGCAATCCTGATATTCTTATTGCCGATGAGCCGACCACGGCGCTGGACGTTACCGTACAAAAAGGAATCTTAGAACTGATTAAAAAATTACAATCTAAATATCAAATGAGTGTAATTTTTATAACCCACGATCTCGGGGTTGTTGTAGATATAGCCGACACCATGCTCGTGCTTTATCAAGGAAAAATTGTAGAATACGGCGACGCAGAAAATATCTTTGAAAATCCGAAACATCCTTATACACAGGGACTTCTCGCTTGCACTCCTTCATTAGAATATCGCTTGA
Organism: Bacteroidales bacterium; assembly: GCA_012838875.1. Lineage (GTDB taxonomy): Bacteria > Bacteroidota > Bacteroidia > Bacteroidales > WCHB1-69 > DUOL01. The sequence goes on from DUOL01000022.1 coordinate 6,339, forward strand.
GAAAATTACCGACCGTTTCCGACTTTATACAAAACGAACATATTGTAAAACAAGAAGAAACGAGAGAAGAATGGATTCGTTCACTAATCATTTCTTCAGAAGAGAGAGAAAATCACCATCTTCAATTGTATAGTCGTGAGCCGATACTGAAAATTGAAAATTTGTCCAAAATATATCCACTACGGAAGGAGAAATTGTTTTCTAAAAGACAATATTTGACGGCGCTTAATAATGTTAGCATTGAGGTGTATGAGGGGGAAACATTAGGACTAGTAGGGGAGTCCGGTTGCGGGAAAACAACGTTAGGTCGTTCAATTATTCGCCTAATCGAACCGTCAAAAGGAAATATTATTTATAAAGGAAAAGAAATTACATCGCTTTCTTCCAAAGAGTTGCGAAAAGTTAGAAAGGAAGTTCAAATAATATTACAAGACCCTTATTCATCTTTAAATCAACGTATTACGGTCGGTGAGGCGCTCATTGAGCCGATGCGTGTTCATAATCTGTTCCGTAATGACAAAGAGCGAAAAAAGCGTAGTATTGAACTTCTCGAGAGAGTCAGTTTAAATGAATCCCATTTTTATCGCTATCCTCATGAATTTTCCGGAGGACAGCGGCAACGGATTGCCATTGCACGTGCCCTTACTCTAAATCCTAAATTTATTATTTGCGACGAATCGGTCTCCGCCCTTGACGTTTCCGTTCAAGCTCAAGTACTTAATTTGCTTAATGAATTGAAGCGAGAATTTCAGCTCACTTATATTTTTATTTCGCATGATCTTTCCGTAGTTAAATTTATGTCGGATAGAATGGCGGTAATGAAAGACGGTGAAATTGTTGAACTTAACGAAGCGGATAAACTCTATAAAAATCCACAAAGTCAATATACTCAACAACTTATCGAAGCAATACCCAGAAAAAGAATCTAAATTTAATGAACTACACAACGTTGAGACAAAAATAAATCATAAATGAAAAATATTACCGGTATTATTACCACCTTAAACGAAGAAAGAAATATTGAAGAGGCAATTCGCTCACTTCAACAAGTTTGTAATGAAATTATTGTTGTAGATTCTTTAAGTGAAGACAATACAGTAGAAATAGCCAAAAAAGCGGGAGCGCAGGTTGTGTTGCAAGCTTATCTCGGTGATGGAATCCAAAAAAATGTTGGCATTAAATATGCTTCCAATAAATGGATTTTTAGTTTAGATGCCGATGAGCGTTTGAGTGAAGAGTTGGTGCAAGAAATCAACAAGTTAGATTTTTCCGAAGGGGCTAAGTATGATTCCTATGCAGTGAAACGAAAAAATTTTATCGGTAGCCGCTGGATTAAGGTTTGTCGCTGGTATCCCGATTATTTAGTTCGACTATTTCGACACGATAAAACACGATTTTTAGACGTCAAGCAGCACTCTTCCGTGCCGCCCGTTAGAATGAAGAAATTATCCTCTGCCATTTTACATTATAGATATAAAAATATTGATGAGCTTTTTGCTAAACCGGAGCGTAATTATAGCACGCGAGGAGCAAAAATTTTATATTTACAAGGCAAAAAAGTAAACGCATTTTCCCCTGTTTGGCACGGCTCGGTGGCATTTATTGTAAATTATTTCATAAGAGGCGGTTTCCTAGGCGGAATTGACGGACTGACCCTTTCCAAAGCGATTGCTCATAACAGTTACATGAAATATGCCAAGTTATTAGAGTATTATCGTGATTCAAAGATAAGGGAAATGGAAGATTTTGAAAAAGTTTGGTGATTTTTTTAATTTTCTTTTGGGCGTGCCCCCTCGCTTCGCTCGGGGTCGGTCTTCGCCTCCAAGTCCGCAGGAAGGAGCTATGAATAGCATAGTCGAAAAAGGAGCTTCTAAAGTCGCTCTTTTTCTCCTTGCTCTTCAAAGCTCCTTCCTTTGCGGGCTATACGGCTGCGCCCTCACGCC
>DUOL01000023.1 GCA_012838875.1 Bacteroidales bacterium
AAAGCCCGCAAGGGCGGAAGCCGCTGGGGACGCGGCGGCAAAAAAGCGAGCTTGTAAGCTCTTTTTGCCGCTTTGCGTCCCCACGGCTTGTGCCCGCGGACTTGGAACCGGGCGCCGACCCCGAGCGCAGCGAGGGGGCACGCCCAAAAGAAAAAAATGATAATGGAAATTATTATGCTTTTTAATAAAAACATATCTTTGCACTAACTAAAAAATGTAAAATTGGATAAAGATATAAGTTTAAAACTCCGAACTATTTCGACAAAACCCGGCGTCTATTGCTTTATTAATAGCGTTGGGACGGTTATTTATATTGGCAAGGCAAAGAATTTAAAGAAACGGGTATCTTCCTATTTTACAAAAAAACATGATTCTGCGAAATTGCGCGTTTTAGTTACAAAAATTGCAGATATTCGCACGACTGTCGTGGATACGGAATGGGAGGCTTTGCTGCTTGAAAATAGTCTGATTAAGCAGTATCAACCTCGCTATAACAGTATGCTTAAAGATGATAAATCGTACCCTTGGATAAGTGTAACAAGAGAGCAATTCCCACGTGTTTTTTCGACTCGTCATCCTAATGCGGAACAAACTGCTATTTACGGTCCGTTTGCCTCGGTTCGTTATATGAATACGCTGTTAGATACGATTCACGAGATTTTTCTTTTGCGTACTTGCAGAAGATTACCGAAAGATAGACGCCCCTGTATTCAATATCAGATTAAACGGTGTACGGCTCCTTGTGCCGGCTATATTTCAGTAGAAGAATATAATAAAAACGTTGATAAGGCTGTGGAAGTGATTGAAGGAAACAGCCGTGAGGTGATTAAACAGATGCAAGATGAGATGATGGAGTTTGCACGGCAGTTAGAATTTGAAAAAGCGCAGTTTATTAAAGAAAAAATGGAAATTCTTGAAACTTTTCGCGGAAAATCGGTGGTTGTCAATCCTAAAATTACAAAAGTCGATGTTTTTACAATCGTTGAAGATGACGATAGTGCTTATATTAATTTTTTAAGAATAACGGAGGGCGCTATTGTGCAAATCTACACTTTGGAAATTAATAATAAACTTGATAAAACGAGTGAGGAGCTACTTTGGATGGGAATGATAGAGATACATAAACGTTTTAAAGCATTAAATAAAGATATTCTTGTTCCTTTTTTACCGAAAATGGAAAATCATGAATTTACGTTTTTTGTTCCGCAAAGAGGGGATAAGAAAAAACTGCTTGACTTATCGACTAAGAATGCTACCGTATTTATGCTTGAAAAGTTTAAGCGGAAAGAGCTTTTAAATCCTGAGCGACATCAACAGCGTGTATTGCAATCTCTTCAGAAAGAGCTATCAATGAAGAAGTTGCCACGCCACATTGAATGTTTTGACAATTCTAATTTTCAGGGCGATGATGCTGTGTCGGCAATGGTTTGCTTTATTAATGGGAAGCCGCAGAAAAAAGAGTATCGACATTTTAACATCAAAAGCGTAGTAGGTCCGAATGATTATGCTTCTATGGAGGAGGTTGTTTACAGACGTTATAAGCGACTTCTTGAGGAGCAAAAGGAGTTGCCTGATTTAATCATTATTGATGGTGGTAAGGGGCAACTGCATGTTGCGTATCAAGCGTTACAAAAATTGAAAATTGAAAAGGAAGTTACACTAATTGGCATTGCCGAGCGGTTAGAAGATATTTATAAAATCGGAGATCCCCTACCTCTTTATTTAGATAAAAAATCGGAAGCTCAAAAGTTAATTCAAAAAATTAGAGATGAGGCTCACCGTTTTGGGCTTGCCCATCATCGGAAAAAGAAGATAAAGACGTCTCTATCGTCTATTTTAACCGATATTGAAGGGATAAGCACTATTTCGGCACAAAAATTATTACAACATTTTAAAAGTGTAAAACGTATCTCGGAAGCCAAGGAAGATGAGATTGCCGAAGTTATCGGTAAATCCAAAGCAAGAAAGGTCTATACATTTTTTAAAAAGGTAGAGTAAAACTTATTCACTATATTTTTGTACTTTTGCAATCTATTTAACTTTATAATAAAGTAGTTTAACTTAAATTAAAAATGAAACGAACAAAAATCAGTGAAATCTTTAAACATCCCGAAAGGATTGAGTTAGGGAGTCAAATTAGTGTAAAGGGTTGGGTAAGGACAAAGAGGGGGAATAACACCATCTCTTTTATTGCTTTAAACGATGGTTCTATCGTTCATAACATACAGATTGTTGCCGAAAATCAAAAATTTGATGAGAAACTCATCAAGAACATCACAACGGGGGCTTCTCTTCACGTTATAGGCAGGTTAGTAGAATCGCAGGGGAAAGGACAAGCGTTTGAGATTCAGGCTGATTCTATTGAAGTTTACGGAACTGCGAATCCGGAGACATATCCTTTACAGAAGAAGGGGCACTCAATGGAATTTCTTCGTGAAATAGCTCATTTACGCCCACGCACCAACTATTTCGGTTGTATTTTGCGTCTTCGTCATGCCATGGCGTATGCAATTCACAAATATTTTAACGATAACGGTTTTTATTACATGCACACGCCGCTCATTACCGGCTCGGACGCCGAAGGTGCCGGGGCGATGTTTGCCGTTACGACCTTAGACTTACAAAATGTTCCTAAAACTCCCGAAGGGAAGGTCAACTACGAAGAAGACTTTTTCGGGAAACCGACTTTCCTCACCGTTTCCGGACAATTAGAAGGGGAACTTGGAGCTTTGGCTTTAGGTGCAATCTATACGTTTGGTCCTACTTTCAGAGCAGAAAATAGCAATACGCCGCGCCATCTTGCCGAGTTTTGGATGATAGAACCCGAAGTAGCTTTTTATGACATCCACGACAATATGGATTTAGCCGAAGACTTCGTCAAGTATCTTATCAACTATGCTCTTGAGAATAACGAAGATGATTTGCGTTTCCTCAATGACACCTTTGACAAAGAACTGCTTGACAGATTGCATTTTGTAGTAAAAAATGATTTTGTTCGAATAACTTATACCGAAGCTATCGGCATTTTACTTAAAGCGGAGAAGAAGTTTGAGTTTCCGGTTAAGTGGGGTGTAGATTTACAAGCGGAGCATGAGCGCTACTTAGTAGAAATTCATTTTAAAAAGCCTGTTATTCTTACTGATTATCCTAAGGATATTAAAGCCTTCTACATGAAACAAAATGAAGACGGCAAAACGGTGCGTGCGATGGATGTACTTTTCCCAAAAATAGGTGAAATTATTGGCGGCTCGCAACGTGAAGAGAGTTATGACCTTTTGTTGCAACGCATTAAAGAACTTGAGATATCCGAAGAAACATTGTGGTGGTATTTGGAAACTCGTAAATATGGAACCGTGCCTCATGCAGGCTTTGGCTTAGGATTTGAACGTCTTCTGCTTTTTATAACGGGTATGACTAACATCAGAGATGTTATTCCTTTTCCAAGAACACCGCAAAACGCAGAATTTTAAAGATTTACAAAATAAATCAACGTTTTGAAACGAAGAATTGCAATTTTAGGCTCTACCGGCTCTATTGGCGTACAGGCATTAGAGGTTATCGAACATCTACCCGATTTATTTGAAGTTGAGGTACTAACCTCTTTTAATAATGCTGAACTCCTAATTAAACAAGCTAAAAAATTCAATCCTAACGCCGTTGTTATTGTTAACAATGAAGCGTATCTTTATGTAAAAGAGGCACTTAGAGATGACGATATAAAAGTTTATGCCGGAGAAAAAGCTCTTTGTGAAGTTTTAGAAATGTCCACCATAGACATGGTTTTATCGGCTATTGTAGGCATTGCCGGTTTACGACCTGTTTATCATGCCATTAAGCATGGTAAAACTATTGCTTTAGCTAATAAAGAGACCTTAGTCGTTGCAGGGGAATTGATTACCAAAACCGCCCGCGAAGTGGGGGTTAACATTTTGCCTATTGATTCGGAACATTCCGCCATTTTTCAATCTTTAGCGGGGGAATTTCATAATCCGATTGAAAAACTAATAATTACGGCTTCGGGAGGTCCTTTTCGCGGCAAAAAGAGAGATTTTTTAAGGAATGTAACAAAGAATGACGCGTTGAATCACCCCGTTTGGTCGATGGGGAATAAAATTACGATTGATAGCGCTACCTTAATGAACAAAGGATTAGAGATGATTGAAGCCAAATGGCTTTTCGCTATTCCTGAAGAAAAAATTGAAATTGTCATCCATCCGCAATCTATTATTCACTCTTTAGTTCAATTTGAAGACGGCTCTTTAAAGGCGCAATTAGGTTTACCTGACATGAAATTGCCCATTCAGTATGCTTTAACCTATCCGCACCGAGCATCTAATACTTTTCCACGATTCTCATTCAACGATTACGCGACGCTAACTTTCGAGACGCCCGATTACGACACTTTTTCCTGTCTGAATTTAGCTTTTAATGCTTCTAAGACAGGTGGAAACGCCCCGTGCATTCTTAATGCTGCCAACGAAATGGCGGTTCAAAACTTTTTAAATGATAAGATTTCTTTTCTTGAGATAGAAAAAAATATTGAAAAGGCACTCGAAGAAATTCCTTTTACCACTCCGCAAACTATTGATGAATACTATGAAAGCGACCACGAGACTCGCCTTTTTCTTAATAAGAAAATGAATTTAGAATAAAAATTCCTAATTTTATCATTAAAACAACTATTTTTGTAGTTACTAAATAGGAAATAGGAAAAATGATTAAAGTATTAGAACTAATCGGTGATTATTTTCTTTTTTTATGGAAAGTTTTTTCTCGCCCCGACAAGTGGAAAGAATTTTTTAAAAAATTACTTTTCGAAATAAACTCAATGGGCATCGGCTCGTTACTGATTGTCTCTATTGTTGCTATAGCGATGGGAAGTGTTATCACTATACAAACGGCACTACAAATTGAGAGCTCATGGGTTCCAACTTGGACGGTCGGTTTTACAGTTAGAACTTCTGTTATCATGGAGTTATGCCCAACGATTATCAGTCTTTTGTTAGTTGGTAATTTAGGTTCCCGTATCACTTCGGAAATTGGCAGTATGCGTGTAACGGAACAAATAGATGCCTTAGAAGTTATTGGTCTTAACTCTGCCTCATACTTAGTTTTGCCTAAGGTAATCGCTTCCCTCATTGTAAATCCGATTCTAATCATCATTAGTATTTTCTTTGCAATTATGGGCGGATATATAACCGTCCTTTTAACAGGAGTCGTTTCGGGATATGATTTTATTGACGGACTAACCTCCTTTTTCCGCATGTATGATGTCTACTACGCACTAACTAAAACTGTTGTTTTCGCTTTTGTCATTTCAACGATTTCCTCTTTTTACGGCTATCGAATTGAAGGAGGAGCTTTAGAATTGGGAGAAGCAAACACAAGAAGTATTGTCGTGGCAAGCTTTGTAATATTAGTACTTAATTTGGTAATTACGCAAATTATGTTGTAAAATGATAGAAGTTATTGGTGTAAGTAAATATTTCGGAGAACGAAGAGTTTTAAATCAAATTTCGACTGCTTTTGATGACGGAAAAGTAAATTTGGTTATTGGTCGGTCAGGCTCGGGAAAAACAGTATTAATGAAATTATTAGTAGATCTCTACACACCCGAAGAAGGCAAAATATTGTACGATGGACGAAGTTTCCATCATCTCAAAGCTATTGAAAAAAAAGAAATACGCTCCGAAATAGGGATGGTTTTTCAAGGAGGCGCCCTATTCGATTCCTTAACAATTCAAGAAAATGTAATGTTTCCGCTCAATATGTTGAAAGAAAATTTAAGTGAAGAAGAAAAATTAGAGAGAGTAAATTTCTGTTTAAAAAGAGTAGACCTTGAAAATGCAAATTTTCTTTTCCCGTCAGAACTAAGCGGAGGAATGAAAAAAAGAGCCGCCATCGCACGTGCCATCGCCTGTAACCCTAAATATCTTTTCTGCGACGAACCGAACTCCGGATTAGACCCTAAAACGTCACTCATTATTGACCGACTTATTATTGAAATTACACACGAATTTAATATTACTACTGTCGTTAATACACACGATATTAACTCCGTTATTACAATAGGAGAAACTATTACCTTTATTCATGAAGGTAATTTAGCTTGGTATGGAAATAAAGATAACGTATTAATATCTGATAATGAACTGCTTAACGACTTTATTTTTGCTCAACCTTTAACTCAAAAAATTAGGGATTTAAGTTGAAACTGATTTAACAAAAGAAAAATAGATGAATTTCCTCGATATCATAATGCTTATTCCTATTATTTGGTTCGGTTTTAAAGGACTGAAAAACGGCTTAATCACAGAATTGACCTCTATTCTTGGTCTATTCCTCGGATTTTGGATAACTCTTAAATATTATCTTGCCGTTGCCGCTTGGTTTAACAGCACTATTTTAGCTAAGGTTATCGCTTTTATTGCTCTTTTTATACTAACATTAGTAATCACTTACTTGATAGGAAAAGCTATTGAAAAAATCATAAATCTTATTCTCCCTTCTTTTGTCAACTATCTATTCGGATTACTTTTTGGTGTTTTAAAAGTAGCTTTACTCTTTTCAGTAATATTTTATTTTATCAATTCTGTCGATAAAAAAGAATTTGTTTTCAAACGCCAAGTAAAGGAAAAATCATTTTTATATCGCTACGTTGAACCTATTGCCGTAAAAATAGTTTCATGGCAACAAGAAGATGAAACTGCCGATATAGAACATCAAGAAAAAAACATTTAGGGAAATGGGAATAACAATTGATAAAAATTCCGGATTTTGTTTTGGGGTGATTCATGCCATAGAGAGTGCTGAAAAATATCTTAAAAAATATAAACATCTCTATTCGTTGGGAGATATTGTACATAATAACGAGGAGATGAAAAGACTTATTTCTCTCGGTTTGGAAGTCATCTCTTTTGAACAATTCAAACAACTGAAAAATACGCGAGTTTTGATTCGGGCACATGGCGAACCGCCCGCAACTTACAAAATAGCAGAAGAAAATCAAATTGAACTTATTGATGCTACTTGCTGTGTGGTACTTGCACTCCAACAACGAATTAAAGAAAAATTTTTAGATGAACAAAATGAAGAGGGACAAATTTTAATTTTTGGAAAAAAAGGACATGCAGAAGTTGTAGGTTTGCTTGGACAAACGGAGAATAAAGGCATCGTAATTACTTCTACGCAAGACATTGACAGAATAGATTTCAGCAAACCCGCAACACTCTATTCACAAACCACGCAAAACCTCGATGAATATAATCAAATCATCGAAGAAATTAAAGAGAGATACGATAAATCGGGAAAAGCCCCCCTCTTTTCATACCACGACACGATATGTCGACGAGTAGTGAATCGTGCTAAGGAGATTCAAAAATTTGCCTCGCAACATGATAAAATTATTTTTGTTTCCGGGGAAAAGAGTTCGAATGGGCTTTATCTTTTTAGTTTGTGTAAAGAAGCCAACCCCTCCTCTTTTTTCATATCCTATCTTGAACAGCTTGATTCCATCACCTTTTTAAAAGATGAAACGATAGGAATTTGCGGGGCAACTTCAACACCGATGTGGCTTATGGAAGATGTGGCAAAAAGAGTAAAAGAGCATTTTTAAGAAAAATAAATAGTTACTTTCTTAACATATAAAAAAACTTGTACCTTTGCATTGGCATTTTTAGAAATATAAACCTATGAATCACAACGAAATACGTTCCGCTTTTTTAAACTTTTTTAAGGAAAGAGACCACATAATCGTTCCTTCCGCACCGATGGTTATTAAAAATGACCCTACATTGATGTTTACCAACGCCGGCATGAACCAATTTAAAGATATCTTTTTGGGCAATGAAGAAAAAAAATCCTCACGGGTGGCTAACACGCAAAAATGCTTACGCGTTTCCGGGAAACATAATGATTTAGAAGAGGTTGGAATAGATTCTTATCACCACACCATGTTTGAGATGCTTGGAAATTGGTCATTTGGCGACTATTTTAAAAAAGAAGCTATTGATTGGACATGGGAATTTTTGACAGATGTTTTGAAATTGGATAAAAATCGCCTTTACGCCTCTGTTTTTGGAGGGGATAAAAGTGACGGAACAGAGCCGGATGAAGAAGCTAAAAAAATTTGGGCGAAGTATCTGCCTAATGAACGTATTGTGTACGGAAATAAAAAAGATAATTTTTGGGAAATGGGCGACAGCGGTCCCTGCGGTCCTTGCTCGGAAATGCATATTGACCTTCGCAACGACGAAGAACGAAAGAAAATTGACGCAGGCACACTAATTAACAAAAACGACCCATTAGTTATTGAGATTTGGAACCTCGTCTTTATTCAATTTAACCGATTAGCTTCAGGAAAATTACAACCACTAGCAGAAAAACATGTTGACACAGGAATGGGATTTGAAAGACTCTGTATGGCTGTACAAAATAAAAAATCAAGCTACGACACCGACCTCTTTCAACCTATTATTAAAAAAATAGAAACTACTACCAATACAAAATATGGAGAAAACGAAAATAGAGATATCGCTCTTCGCGTGGTAGCAGACCATTTGCGGGCTGTCAGCTTTGCTATTGCAGACGGACAACTCCCCTCCAATAATGGAGCAGGCTACGTCATTCGGCGCATTCTGAGAAGAGCTATCCGCTACGGATACACATTCTTACATTGTAACACGCCGTTTATTTACTCTCTTGTAGATGAATTAGTTAAGCTTATGGGCGAACAGTTCCCCGAACTTAAAGCTCAACAAATTTTAATTGAAAAAGTAATTCACGAAGAAGAAACAGCCTTTTTAAAAACACTCTCTTCGGGTATTATTAAATTTGAAAATTATTGTCAAACGCTTGGAAGTAAAAAAATTATTGACGGCGATTTTGCTTTTGAACTCTTTGATACTTACGGATTTCCGATTGATTTGACACAACTTTTAGCTCAAGAAAAGAATAAAGAGGTGGATATGGTCGGCTTTCAAAAGGGACTAGAAGAACAAAAACAGCGTTCTCGTGCGGCTGCTACCATAGAAACCGATGACTGGATAGAGCTGAAAAAACAACCTCAACATACGGAATTTGTCGGTTATGATACACTTTCAGAAGAAGTGCAAATTACAAAATATCGCATCATTAAGACAAAAGGAAAACAGTTTTTCCAACTTGTCCTAGATAAAACGCCCTTTTATGCAGAATCCGGCGGACAAATCGGCGATGTCGGTTATTTAGAAACTATAAATGAGAAAATTCCTATTATCAATACCGTAAAAGAGAATAATTTGATTGTTCATCTCGTTCAACAATTACCTCAAAATTTGAATGCTACTTTTACAGCAAGGGTAGATAAAGAACTCCGTACTCAAACAGAGAACAATCACTCGGCTACCCATTTGCTTCATTACGCATTACGCACTATTTTAGGGACACACGTTGAGCAAAAAGGCTCGTGGGTGGGACACGACAGATTGCGTTTCGACTTTTCTCATTTTGGAAAAATGAGTCCCGAGGAGTTACAAAAAACCGAAGAAAAAGTTAACCGACTAATACGCGACAACATTCCTCTTGACGAATCGCGGAGTATCCCCTACTCAGAAGCTCAAAAAATGGGAGCATTAGCTCTTTTTGGAGAAAAATACGGAGATGAAGTGAGAGTCATTCGTTTTGGTAATTCTATAGAGTTTTGCGGGGGCACACACACACAAGCTACCGGAAATATTGGGCTTTTTAAAATTATTTCCGAAAGTGCTATCGCCGCAGGCATCAGAAGAATTGAAGCCATTACCGGTAAAGAAGCAGAAAAATATGTCAACGGTTTTATCTCTTTAAATGAAGAGCTGAAAAAACTACTTAACACTAACAATGTGGCTCAAGCCATTGAAAAATTGATTAACGAGAATGAAAAAACTCTAAAAGAGCTCGAAGCAATGAGGCAAGAAAAAATCGAACAACTTGTTAATCTTTTTTCCCAAGAAAAAACAACGATAAATCAACTTAACGTTATTAAAAGAATAGAAAAAACAGACGCTGAAATACTGAAACAAGTAGCTTACAAGCTGAGAAATAGAGACGAAAAAACGTTGATAGTTTTGGGGACTAAGAGTGAAGATAAAATACACCTTATCGTAGCTCTCTCCGATGATTTAACCGCTACGGGACTCAATGCGTCAAAATTGGTGAAAGAGGTTTCTCCTATCATACAAGGTGGAGGTGGTGGGCAACCGTCATTAGCCACAGCAGGAGGAAAAAATAGAGACGGTTTAGAAAAAGCCATCGAAAAAATTGTGGAAGTTGCGCTCTCCCAAGCTAATTAGTCGAAAAGCAACTTATTTTCCATGGTAAACATCCTTTACGCAGCGAACGCTAAAGCCGTGGCACTTCTCCTTTTTCATTCTATTTACTCCCGCATTATTATACTGAATATAGCGGCGATACGCGTCATTCACATCATATTCCGTACTTGTCCAGAAGCACGTTCCCCAATTCACCCCAAAATAGGCTCCGTGTTCATAATAGCCTGCCGGTAACATCGAAAAACGACTTGCATTACAACCTATTGAATCTATAGACCAATAGCCTGGAGTAACGGGTCGTGAGTATTGGTCCGTTGCCCATAAACGTGCGGCGCACAACTTTTTAGCCAAAGAATCTGAATTTCCGTAATAGGAAACCTGATCGGTGCAATTACTATTAGGAGCCAGTACATATTCCATTTCGCACCATTCAGCGTCGCTCGGCACATGCCAGCCATCGGGACAGATGCCTTGAACTAACACAGAATCGGGATAACCGACATTTCCTCGCATTGCCGCCGCCCACGTGTAAAGCATTCCAAAAATTTGAGCAATGGAATCCGACTGCTCATACTTAAAATAGAACGGAATATCGTGGTCATGAACCGTATCATTGAGTGGCAACGGCACCCCGTCCGAATAATGCGTAGACTTTAAATTTTCTCTTAGCCAACACTGTTTTCCAATTTGCACCGTGTTATAAACATTACCGTCATAATCCGTAACGGTAGGCACGCCCACACAACTCTTGTCAAGCGGTTCCGGAAAAGTGAAAATAATGGTCTCCGACCCAAACTGCTCTTGTGTAATGGTTAACCAATTTACCTCTAACGCTTGCACCGCAAAACCGGTAAATCTGTAATTTTCGCCCGGTATAAACGAATAGGGCGAAACTCCTTTCATACGTGGCATTGCTGAATTATCCGAAAAAGCCGAAACATGCCCAATCGGCTCAATTCGATTCACTCCTTTTCCACTTGAAAGATTATTTAATTTAGTAGTTACTAATCTATCTCCTAAACGACAATGAAGAACATAAATCTGCGAAGATTGAACCGATACTTTAAACTTATAAACGCCCGCCCCGATATTGCCCTGCCACATAGCAACTCTATTGCCGGAAATATCAAATAGTTGCAAATTAACATTCCTATTCATGTCGCTAATCACTTGTACCGTTGTTTCCTCACTAAAAGGATTAGGATAAACCTGAACTCGTTCGCCTTTGACAAAATCATTGATTTGTGAAGCAGAATTAAAAACAAGCACTGTATCAGGATAATAAAGCATTTCAGACCAACCGGCATCTAAATTCTCAATTTTAACACTATCTAAACGCAACCACTCAAAATTCTCCTTCTCTGCCGTAAAAGTCAGAACCACCGGCGATTGCGCTAACAGAAGCGAAAATATTGAGAAAAATAACGAAAATAAAAGACCTTTTTTCATGTTATTAAATTTTATATATCTGCAAATATAATAATAAATGTAATGCACAGGTAGCAAAATCGCACAAAACTATTCACTGCTCATAGTGGTAACAGAAGATTTGAGCTGATAAAACACCCGCTTAATGTTTCTCGGCTTATAGCTTTTAGTGTGATAATAATAACTTTATTTTTTATTTTTATTAGGGCGTGTCCCCTCGCTTCGCTCGGGGTCGGCGCCCGGTTCCAAGTCCGCGGGCACAAGCCGTGGGGTCGCAAGGCGGCAAAAAGAGCTTACAAGCTCGCTTTTTTGCCGCCGCG
>DUOL01000161.1 GCA_012838875.1 Bacteroidales bacterium
ATGGCACGACAGCGAAGTAACAAAAGATAAAGCAACGGTTACTATTTCCCAGCAAGGAAAAGGTATTGCGTGGGGCGGAATGTATTGGAAGTATTTAGAACAGATAGACAAAATAACTCCTTCACTTAACACTCCTTTGACAGTCAAGAAGAATTTGTATAGAGTGGAGTTGAGCGACAGGGGTGAAATTCTTGTTCCTATTACGGAAGAAAATCCGATTAAATTGGGCGATAGAGTTCGCGTTCGCATTCAATTACAGTCGGACAGAGATATGGAATTTGTACATTTGAAAGATTTACGTGCAGCTGCCTTTGAACCTGTAAATATAGTTTCAACGTATAGATATCAAGACGGACTTTTTTACTACGAAACGCCCGGCGATGTAGCGGTTAATTTCTTTTTTGATTATTTGCCAAAAGGAAAATATGTGTTTGAGTATACGTTAATTGCATCGCAAACAGGCACTTTTATTAATGGAGTTGCTTCGGTTCAATGTTTGTATGCTCCTGAATTTTCATCGCACAGTCAAGGAGATAAAGTTACTATCAAAAAGTAGATATTGTAATTTACTCTTTTTCTGCTCCGTAGTAATTTACCCTCTTCGCTTTTAACGTTTTTTATAACACGGAAATAAAATTAACACTTTTTAATAATTTATGGAAGTCAAAACGGGTTTTCAGCCCTTATCTTTGAAGAAAACTCGAAGATGACTTACCATAACTACCCAATACTCAAAGTGTTAATTCCATACCTTTTAGGCATTTTTTTAGCTTATTTCGGTGATTTTTTACAATTAAAAAACTATTTATCATTAATTACGATTCTTGTTTTTTTACTTTTTTCGTACTATTTAAGTAAAAAAAAGAGTATAAAAGCGCACTATTTTGCCGGCGGCTTATTGCAAATTGCAACCCTCTGTGTCGGTTTTTTTATTACAAATTCTCAATTTGCGTCTCCGTTTTCTCAAGAGGAGTTAAACCTAATATTGGAAAATAAACTGTGGACGGCTCGGCTGTTGGACGAACCGATTGAAAAGAAGAAAAGCGTAAAAATTACCGTGAGCTTTGAAGGAGATGTGAAGCAAAATAGAGTGAAACAGAAAGCCGTTCTTTATATTCAAAAAGATAGCAACGCACTGCAACTTGCCTACGGAGATATGATTCTCATTTATACCTCTTTGTCCTTGGTTGAGAAAAACAAGAATCCCGAAGCGTTCAATCAGCAACTTTTTTTAAGACGCAAAGGAGTCTATTTTACGGGTTATGTCCCTTCTGTTGCTTGGCACGCTCTCGGTAGTCGCTCGGTCAATCCGATAAAGAAAGGCTCTCAATATTTACAAAATATATTTTCCTCCCAATTCGCTGATTGTGGCATAGAGGGGAAAGAGTATGATATTATTACGGCTATACTTTTGGGGGCTGATGAAACGATGGATTCGGAGCTAAAATCGCAATATGCGTCTGCGGGCGTTAGTCATATTCTCTCCGTTTCAGGAATGCACGTTGGGCTGATGTTTATGCTGGTAAACTTCCTTCTCAAACCGCTTGACATTTCACGAAAAACGAAGTGGGTGAAAATTGTTATTATTATCATTTTTGTTTGGTTTTACGCGGCTGTTACAGGTTTGTCACCTTCGGTACAAAGAGCCGCAGTGATGTTTTCCTTTGCTTCGGTAGGAACGATTTTAAAAAGAAATACAAATATTTATCATAGCCTCTTCGCCTCTCTTTTTATTCTTTTATTGATAAAACCGATGTTGCTATTTGAAATCGGTTTTCAATTGAGCTATTTAGCTGTTTTTGGCATTGTCCTTTTTCAAAAGAAAATTTGTAATATTTTTAAAATTAAAAATAAAATCGGACTCTACTTTTGGGAACTCGCTTCGGTTTCCATAGCCGCACAAATTGCAACTTTCCCGATATCTATCTACTATTTCGGTCAATTTCCGAACTATTTCTTAATCTCTAACCTATCAATCATTTTTTTATCCTTCGTTATTATGATTACGGGGATTATTACGCTCGTGGTTTCCTTTTTCCCATTCATCGTTAAATGGATTTCTCTTATTTTGATTTATGAAATTAAAACTATGAACTTTATTGTCATGACCGTAGAGCAACTGCCCGGTGCCGTTACTGATGGGATTTATTATTCCTTCTTCCAAACAGTTATGTTATATCTTTTCATACTTTTTTTATACCTTTTTTTTCAAAAAAGACGAGGTCTACACCTCATATTAGGATTAACCGTTTTCTTCTTCTTCGCTGCCGATTTTTCCGTCCGCCAATTTGTGAATCAACAACGAAATGAAATTACTCTCTATTCGACTCCCAAGGTGCTTGCTATGAATTTTAATGACGGAGGACGTGCTTATCTATTGTCCGACTCTATTAAAAATAAAAACGCTATGCAATACAATTTTTCAATTAAAAATCACGAGCGAAAAAATAAAATAAAGAGTCAAATAATAGGATTAGATACCGCTTTTGTTAAGAATCGTCATTTAATGAAACATAATAATTTTATCTTTTTCTCGGATAGGAAAGTTTATATTTTATCACGACAACAAAAATTACACCCAACCGGTAGTCCTATGAAATTAGATTATTTAATCATTCACGATAATCCAAAAATATCACCGGAAATAGTTTTTAAAGTATTTGATACTCATTTAGTTATAATAGACGAAACCAACTCTTTCTATTCTGAAAAAAAGTGGAAGAACTATTGTCAACAGGCGAAAATTGATTATTATTCAATTTCAGAAAAAGGGAGTTTGTCGTTGTGAAAAGAGATTAGGTCTTAATTTATGAAAATAGTTTCTCAATTTCATCTTTATATCTCGCACATACCAATCTTCTCTTAACTTTCAGTGTCGGTGTGAGAATATCGGTCAGTTGCGACCATTCGTCCGGAATTAATACAAATTTTTTCACCTGTTCCGTGTCTCCAAAAAACTGATTGTATTTTGCCGTTTCGCGGGCGAAACGCTTAAGGACGGTTTCATTTTTAACTATCTCTTCCGGTGTAGTATATTCAACATCATGACGTTCGCACCAACCTTTTAAGAATACAAAATCGGGAGAGATTAAGGCAGCGGCGAACTTTTGATTTTCTCCCACAACAACGATATTTTCAATAAATGGAGATTCCGAAAACTTTTCTTCAATAACTTGCGGGTTAATATATTTTCCAAACGAAGTTTTAAATAAACTTTTCATTCTTCCTGTTAAAATAAGCTGTCCCTTTTCATTAAATCTACCTAAGTCGCCGGTATGAAACCAACCGTCTTCATCAATCACTTCTTTTGTTAACTCTTCATCTTTATAGTACCCAAGCATAACGTTATGACCACGACAGATTACTTCTCCTTCATCGGAAATTCGTACTTCAATCCCCGGCAGTGGCAAGCCTACGGTCCCTGCTTCACGACCATATTTTTCGCGAGAACTTACGGCAATGACCGGTGAAGTTTCCGTTAAGCCGTAACCTTCGTAGACAGGCATCCCGATAGCAGAGAAGAATGAGGCTAAACGCGGCTGAATACTTGCCGCTCCCGAAACAATAATATCAAAATTTCCTCCGATATTTTTACGTATCTTGCTGTAAACAAGATTGTCGGCAATCTTATGCTTTTGATTATACCACCAAGTTCGCTCGTCATCTTGAATAACATACCGTTGAGCTAATTTAACTGCCCATAAAAATATTTTTTTCCGTAAAAAAGGCATATTTTTACTCGAAGTATATATCTTATCATATATCTTCTCTAACATCCTTGGAACAGTTGACATCATAGTCGGACAAACTTCTTTCATGTTTTCGGCTATTGTTCCAATATTTTGAGCGTAATAAACCGACATGCCGAGATATTGATAGAGAAAAACTAACATACGCTCGTATGCGTGGCATAATGGCAAAAAACTTAACGCCCTCTTAGACCATTTTGCCGGCGTTTGTTTCAAATTCATAATTTGGTTAATAATATTGCTATGAGAGAGCATTGCCCCTTTCGGAGTTCCCGTTGTTCCGGAAGTATACATAATCGTACTACAATCGTGAGTCTCTATTGCTTGTTTTCGTTTTTCTAACTCTTCAGGATTGGGATTCTCTTCTCCTAATTGATATAATTGCTCTAAATAGGGAAATTGCTTTCTGTCAATGAAAGTATAAACCATCTTTAGCGAAGGAACCTTAGGTAAAATATTATTAATCTTGGTCATCACCTCGTGCCCCTCAACAATAGCTAATTTTGCTTCGCAATGATTAAGAATAAATTCATAATCATTTTCACTAATTGTGGGATAAATGGGAACGACAATCGCACCAACTTGCATGATTGCCATGTCAAGAATATTCCATTCCGGACGATTGGTTGAAATGATGGCAATTTTATCCTTTGGCTGTATACCTAATTTGATTAATGCATAACTAACTTTATCGGTCAAGCTTCGGTACTCTTGAATAGAATATTTTCTCCATTCGCCATTTTGCTTACCGGCTATGGTTACATCTTGATCGGGGTAGGTCTCTTCAATATAAGGAAGAATATCAAACAAACGTAAAATTTCCATTATTGCAATTTTTATCTATAACTAAATAATTAACAAATACTACATATATATTTTTAAATAAATATACAAAAAAACAATTTTTACAGTTGAGTTTTATTTTTTAGGGATAATTTTAATATGAAATGGGTAAGTTTGAACAGAGGGGGACGAAAAACCGTATATAGGGGTAGAAAAAAGTTATTTTAAATAGAAAAAGTGTAAGTGAATAATTTTTTGTATTTTTGCAACTGACATTTTTTAAAAATGAAAAAGATAATTCCTAATTATTTAGTGAAGAAAAGTAATGTCATCAAAATGTTACTGTTCGTTACTGTTTTCTCTCTCCTTTTTATTAATATATATACCCCATTCAAGTATGTTGAATGGTTTAAAACAAATAGTAAAGCCGAACAGTTTTTATTTTCTACAGTTACCGTTATTGGTGGAGCTCTAATTCTGTCCCTGAGTCGTTTATTACTCTGTTTTGTTCATAAAAGGCATAAACTTTCTATCTTTAAATATATTATTTGGATAGGCGCTGAAATGCTCGTTATTGCCTTAGCATATACTGTCTTTAATAAGCTCTTTTTTAATGACTTACGTGATTTCTCCGCAATTCTCTCTCGCGCCGCTCTATTTGTCCCACTTATTCTATTTATCCCGTATCTGGTTGTGCATTTATATTTTGAGCTGAAAGATCAAGATGTAATCATACGTAAACTTTTAGCAGGTAGAAGTTTAAAACAAAATATGGATAATGAACAATTGGAAGATGCTAAAGATATCGTCCATTTTAAAGATGAAAAAGGAACGCTGCGGCTTCTGGTAAAACAAAGTAATCTATATTACATTGAATCTGCCGATAATTACGTAAATATATATTACAGCAATAAAAATAAGATAACTCGCTTTATGCTTAGAAATTCGCTGAAAAATATTGAAGAAGCTGTTAGTGAATACGCATTAATTCGATGTCACCGTTCCTATATTGTTAATATTGATAAAGTTAAAGTGTTACGTCGCGAAAAAGACGGGCTCTTTATTGACTTGGGAGTCGAAGAGATTAACGATATTCCTGTTTCTAAAACTTATGCCGACAAAATTATGGAACTTTTCCAAACAGCGGATTAAGCTGAAGTTCTAAAAAAATAAGAAATTTTACTACTCTTATTCTTTATGTAAAGTAATGAAAATAAGTATTTTATTTATAATAAACCCTATTTCCGGTAGTAAAAAAGGGGCAAATCTTGAAACCAGAATCCGGCAATTAATCGATGCTGATAAATTTAATATTGAAATAGCATTAACTCAATATAAAGGTCACGCACATACTATAGCGAAGGAAGCCGTGAGCCGCGGCGTGCAAATTATCGTGGCGGCTGGGGGAGACGGAACAATTAATGAAATCGCAACCGCCTTAGTCTATTCCGAATCAAAACTTGCAATTTTACCTATCGGCTCCGGAAACGGCTTAGCCCGACACCTCAAACTACCACACCGCGTGGACAATGCCATTAAATTTATTAATGATAATGCTGATAAGGCTGAAGCTATTGATGTGGGAAAAGCCAATGATAGCTACTTCTTTAGTATTGCCGGTGTCGGCTACGATGCGAAAG
>DUOL01000024.1 GCA_012838875.1 Bacteroidales bacterium
AATCTTCTTCTATTTCTTGTTGTAACGCTTTTGCGAAGTCGCCGTAAGATTCATTTGCAATTACAGTTAAACGGTTTATATTTTGATCGTAAATACGCTTTCCTTCACTGTCAACTGCCAATCTAAGCCCTCGACCTATTTCCTGACGTTTCTTCATCTCGGATTTGGTTTCATTGAGTGTACAAATCTGAAAAACATTGGGATTGTCCCATCCTTCCCGTAGTGCTGAGTGAGAAAAAATAAAACGAAGCGGATTGTTGATGTTTAACAGCTTCTCTTTGTCTTTCATTATCAAGCTATAAGTATCGTCATCGGCGAGTGTTTCTCCAGATGTGTCTTTGAAAACTCCTTTTCTGTCTTGTGAAAAATAGCCGTTGTGAACTTCTTTTATTTTGTAATTAGAAAGTGACTTAAATGCTTCTTTTTTAGTTAATTCCGAATAGATTTCTTCAAACCAACGAGCAAACTTTCCTTGTACAGGAGCACCGTTACCGTCATATTGACGATAGTTGGCAACACGATCTATAAAAAAGAGCGAAAGTACTTTTACACCTTTTGATTGAAGTTTTATTTCTTTTTTTAGGTGCTCTTCAACTGTTTTTTGTATTGAAAACTTCATTATTTCATCTGTTAATGCACCTTGGGTAGTCCCTTTGTAGAGTATATTCCCGTTTGACAATGTTATACTCCCATTGGAGGCATCAATTTCTTCAATATTATATCCGTCTCTGTACGTTTCACGTTCATTAGAAAGTCGGTATAAATCATCTCCGGCACGAACGGTAATACTCTTTTTAGTTACACCTTTTTGTTCATTAACCATTATGGTGACTTTTGCAGAAACACTAGTTTTTGTTGCGCTAATAGAATCCACAGAAACAAAAGCATCATTTGACGAATTTTCCTCAATAACCGAATCTACTTCGATCTGTTTTACCAATCCCAAATCATAGGCTTTTACAGGATTGAGGCTGTAAATCAGATTATAAAGATTTCTATGTGTGGCGGAGTATCTTAAAGTAAAAAGAGGATGTAAATTTTCAACAGCTCTCTTACGCTTAAGTGTCTCTATGTTTTGAGGTTCGTCCACTATAACAATAGGATTAGATGAACGAATAAACTCGATAGGAAGTTGTCCGCTTAATCTGTCGTTAGGGCGGTTAATAATATTCTCATCTTTAGCAAAAGAGTCAATGTTAATAACTAAAATCTCAATGTTATTTCCGGAAGCAAAACCTCGTAGCGATGAAATTCTATTTCTATCATAAACCATATAATGCACGGGAATATTATCGTACAAATTTTGGAAGTGTTCATGCGTAATTTCCAAGTTTTTCAAAACCCCTTCACGAATAGCAACGGACGGTACCACAATCACAAATTTTTTAAAACCGTATTGTTTGTGAAGTTCGTAAATAGTTCGTAGATAAACATATGTTTTTCCCGTTCCGGTTTCCATTTCTACAGAAAAATTCATACCGTGTAGAATATTGGAAACCTCTACCTTATTATCGCGCTGAACATTTTGCAGGTTTTGTAATATTTGCTCTCCTGAAATAATCAATCGATTAGCAATACCATCAATAAAGTTCAATTTCCCCTCTTCTTTAACTAAAAAATCGGTTTCACCGTCATCTTTCGGCTGCCCTTCAAACAAACGAACTACCGAATTAATGGCATCAAGCTGAAATTGGAGGTTAGGTTCAAATTGAAGGATCATGGCTCTCATTTATTGCTTCTTCAGGTATTGCTGGTAATCCTTGTCTTTGTAAATAGAAAGAGTGTTTTTGCTGTAACTTGGTTATATAAGGAGGTAAAAGTCTTCCTATTCTTTGAGCTTTAAGTTTAGACCAAGTTTCTATTTTAATTTCCCTTAATTTGAATTCGATAATTTTACCGTCATCTATAAATGCAACATAACAGTTATTGTTTTTTTCAAGAAGTTCGCCATTTTGAAAAAATATTTGATCATTTTGGTTTGAATTAATCTTGCTTTCATCAACAACTTTTCCTGACAAACAATATAATTTCACAGAATTACTACCTCTAATTATATCACAATCTGGTCTAATATTAATTAAATACTTTATTTGCTCTCTCTCTGTTGTTCTAAAAATATCACCTAAAGCAGGCTTATTAGACAAAACATCTTTGGTTAAAAATCGCTCACACTCAAGAAGTTTCCTTAGATCTTCACTCGATACGTCTTCCTTTTTATTATTTATTATTTCTTGATCAAATTTAATTTTAGATGTACGTGCAAACAAACTCTTATATATAAAACCATTCAATTCATTATCAGGGTCTACACCATCTTCTTTATAAGATTTCTGAAGCACCTCTGCCCAATTAGTATAAATATCATTAAAGTCTTTAAAAAGGTTTAGCTTAGCTTTTGCCATATAATACTCCCATTCCTTTAAAACATAAATTGAAGGTGTTTCTTTTAACCAGTTCTCTATTTCTGTAAACAATTGAGATGCTTCTTTTAAATCATCTTTGCGTTTGACAAAAATAAAATTACTTTTGCCTGAATCATAAAGATTAACTTCTTCTAATTTTAGGATAATATCTCTCGGTTCTTCATTGCTAAAAATGAAAAAGGGCAAAAACGCTTGTGTACAAACTTTTTGAATAAAATCTATGTTATTTTTAATAATTACGTCAGAGACTTTAATTTTTTCCTCAAGAAGATTCCAATCCAAAATAATAAAACTTGCATTTTTAAGATTTTGAGTCACATCGTCGTCAGGTAGTTCTGAATATGTAATTATTGGAACATGGGCATCTTCAAATGATTTTTTTATATCCTTTATTATATCATCTTCTTCTCGTCCGAAAGCATCGTCTATTATTACACCAATTCCACTAAATAATTCTAAAACATCAGTCATTATTTTCAAGTTTTGTAAAGTTAATAACAAAATTAGCCCCAGAAAGTATTTTTTCAGATTTAAGTTCGGCTGTATTTATTGAGTAATCGATTCTTTGTAAAAGTTGACGTGCAATATATAACCCTAACCCTCTACCTTCTTCTTTGCCAGAATAAAATGCCTCAAAAATATAAGGTTCATCTTCAGAATTAATACCTGGTCCGTTATCTGAAAAAACAACTTGGTTTGTATTACCATCCAATTTAATATTTATTTTTTTATCCAAAATATGAACAGTAGACAACCAATAAATTGCGTTGTCGAAAAGATTAATAAATAATTGCAATAGAATGGCGTCAGTACATTTAGCAACTATCGGGGAACCAACCTTATCAACAATTAATTCGATATTTTCTCTTTTGAGTGAACGTTGATATATTTTAATAACTTTTTCAAGCACATCAAAAACTCTTATTGATCTTCGTCTTTGCTTTGAGGATTTGAACAGAAGTTGTATGTCTTTCATTTGAGTATTTACGAATGAGAAAACACCTTTTATTTTTAGTAATTCATTCGAGACTTCTTCATCATCAAGCAGTTCACCCTCTAAATCTTTTATTAAATCATCTATTGCTGATACACCTTTTGAAAGCATCAGCATTATGTCATGAGATGCAGTTTCCACTGATAATCCTACACCTGCTAAATCCTCAGTCAATTCTAATCGTCTTTCATAGAATTTTTTTTCTATTTTATAAGAATTCACTATGTCTTGATAAACTGACATTGCTATAGGATTATCAGAAATACTTTTTTCTAACTCAGAAAACTTATTTTCTACAACTTTTAGTCTGTTTATTTCTTGCTCTTTTTTTTGCTTTTGATTTAAAAGATATTGGGCATAAGGGTGTAACCGAATATAAGACAAAAAAGTCTGTAATAAGGCAATAAAATCTTGCGTTGCAGTACCTTCCTCAATTAACCCTTCTCTATTGGTTTTGTCTTTTAATTTTGGATTATTCTTTTTAGAAATATCAACAAATCCAACAACTTGATCATTACTTAAAAAGTCACCTGCACGTCTTATTGCTCTTAATTTTTCTGTTCCAATCCAATCATCATTAGGATCACCATAAGGTGCCACGCGAATTTTATCTCTATATAAGTATATTCTGTGTTTTTTGATTAATTCTTTTTCTTTTCTGTCTAAATAGTATTTGGTTTCTTTATTTGCATTAAAATCAAAGATAAAAAAATTAAATTCAAAATCTCCACATGTTGATAATTTGCTAACTGCATTTCCAAATAAGTCCTTTTCTTTAAGGAAATAATCT
This sequence comes from Bacteroidales bacterium, assembly GCA_012838875.1. GTDB lineage: Bacteria > Bacteroidota > Bacteroidia > Bacteroidales > WCHB1-69 > DUOL01. The sequence continues at coordinate 4,208 of DUOL01000024.1, forward strand.
CGATATACTCTTAATCCACTAAGTATCGGTTCATTTAAAGATATTTTTTTATTAACTCCATTTATACTGTATATGAAAGATTGTTCTTTCTCATTGTATTTGCCGTGAGTAATTTTAAATACTGTATTATATTCCAATAGATTTGCTAATTTCTCAATAGTATTATCCGAATGTAAAAATCTTTCCCCATTCAATTCAAAACCTATTTCAAAAGATGTTTCTATATCTTTGTCAAAAATTTTATCAAATATAGATTCAAGTTTTTGCGTTTCTTCACTAACATTTTCTAATTTAGTTTTTGACCACTCTCCTTTTAAGTTAGAAATTTCGATCCTTGTGCCTTGATTGTTTTGTAAATTATAAATTTTATGATTCACTTTAACTTCTCTCTCAACAATAACTGATGCTTCTTGAGATTTAGCATCAATTGTGATGTCATCAATAAATAACTCTTTTTCCACACCATCAACAGATAAAAAATCATCATCATATGCTGACAAATCATAATTGATGACGTATTCGTTTTCAGATGATTTTGGTCGAGTCGTGATTATGATTTTTCTTCCTAATTTTAGAACAGCAAAACGACCTATACCTTTTTCTCCTTGAATAACTCTCCCTTTTTCTTCTGTTCTTTTTTCTTCACCAGATTCAACTCTTTTATTTGGTGTTGCAGGATTCATCCAACTTTTCTCAATAATTTCGGGAGTCATTCCGTGTCCATTATCTTCTATCACAATCTTTGATTCCGGCCTAATAACCATCTTATTCAAGTTGTCCTCAATACCAAAATCAATGAAGCTAATTTTGACCCAGCTAGCATCAGCATCATATGAGTTTTTAATTAATTCAGCTAATGCGATTTGCTCATTTTTTATCAACTGCTCACCAAGCATTGTTAGCAGTCTCGCATATGGGCGTATTTTTAATTCCTTTACAGCCATATTACTTTTTTAGTATTAATATATATTCTTCAGGATAAACTAGTTTGCTATTTTTGTTATTCAATGTTGTAAATCTACCTGTTTTTTTATCACGTATTGCAGGTATAAGTTTATGAGGAATACTCCTTTTTATCACGTTTTCTTCTTTAAATCCAACACTCAAAAGCATTTCGAAAAAAACTTCTGCTGATTTGATTTTTACTTCTTTAAATGTAGTGTTACCTATTACGATACAGGCATGTCCATTGGGTTTTAAAATGCGATACATTTCTTTTCCTACTTCATGCATATCATTAAAATAGTTGGCTACCTCGCGTGCGTTTTTCGCATCCTTTACAAAAAGTTCATCAACTATCTTCTGGCTTGATGGAGTTGGAGTATTAGTATCTTGGTTGTTTGAATAAAATGTTCCAATAAAATCTCTTCTAAACTCAGGTAAATTGTCTATATATTCGAATAGGAAGCCTGTTAGCTGGTGAATATCAGCATATTCATATGAAGTTACATATGGGGGAGAAGTTATAATAATTCCTACTGAACTATCTTCTATTTCGGTATTTCTTGCATCTTCCAACCTTATTTCACATGAAATATCTAGGAAATTGTTTTCAATAAGCTCATTATAGTAACTTTTATTCTGCTTTATCATCTTTTTACAATGTTTTTGAAAAACATCGAAAGGATCATCAGGTTCTTTTGACTTATCAAGTTGCGGCTTTGTACTAGACTGAAGCCACATAGAACAGTTTTTTAAAATGTTAGATAAACATACTAAAAAGAATTTTTTAAAATTAACATCTCCAATTTTTAAGATTTCTTTGTACAAGAATATAATTTTATTTTTTTCTTTTTCTCGAAACCAATAATCTAATCTTTCATGAACTTCAACTTCAAGAAAAATGTTTTCATCAAAATTGTCAAATTTACCCACTAATTTATTGTACTCCAAAAGAAGTCTGTTTGGGTTCAAAGCATGAGTTTTCACTTCTGTTATTAACTTTGCAACCGGATTAATGTCAATTCCAATTGAATGTTTGCCATGAACTTTTGCCTCAACTAACGTAGTTCCACACCCTGCAAATATATCAGCAACAACATCGTCATCAGCAGCATATACCTCAATCAGTTTTTTTACGACATTAGGTAAAAACTTAGCAGGATATCGATGATAACCATGCGTCCATTGTTCGGTGGATCGAACATTTTTAAAACACCAACTTTCATCGACTGAAATGTCTCCAAAATCTATTTTAGTTAAGTCTTCCATCCCTATATCGTTTTAAACTCCACGCCGGCGTCTTTCATTTGCAGGGCGGTGTTGGTTTTTAATTGGTCGTTTCCTTTGAAAATTCGGTCGAGTGCGATTACTTTTTTAGGCTGTTTAGTCAACACTTCGGTAATGATTTGCTCGTCCACTTTTTCTAAAATAAAAGCTAATTCGTTGCCTTCAATGAGATGATAGCCGTTGCAGGTTTCAATATTTACATTGAGGTCTTTTCCGCTCTTTAGTAACAGTTCATAAACCATGTTTTGCAGATTGGCATTTTCGGCTACCGGATCGATAAATAGTTTTAATTGTTCGGCTAAGGCTTCGGTAGTGTATGCTTCAGGTTGTCTCCATTCCTTAAAGTTACTTTCTGAAAGGTGAAAAACTTTGAATCCGGTATCAATCTCAAGAGGTCTATTTTCGGCATTATCAAAATTGAGTTCTGCTTCTTTTTTCTTGCTCTCTGCTTCTATTTCAGATTGAATTTTCTTTCCGGCACGGCGGATGCGTTCTTTTGCGATGTCAGCAATAGTTTTGTAACCAGCCTTAAAAGCTTCGCTCTTTTCATCACATGGTTCAGGCATTTGTACAAGGATGTATTTTCGGTTTCCGTCATCTTCTTTATTTAATTGCATCACAGCGTGAGCAGTTGTGCCACTGCCGGCAAAAAAATCAAGGACAATGTCATTATCATCTATTATTCCAACATTTATCAAAGTTTTAATCAGACTCACTGGTTTAGGGAAGTCAAAATATCTTTTGTTAAATAATGCTTCTACTTCTAGGCTTGCTCTTTGATTTGTACCGTATTCAATTCCCCAAAAATCATTTGGAATGGCACCTTTGCTGTCTTTTAAATAAATTTTTGAATACGGTTGTTCGTCCCCACCACTCGTCCAATAAATACCTTTGTTTTCATCTAATTCTTTGAATTTTTCTTCAGATATCATCCAAGGACCATTTAAAATATTTCCTGATTTTGTTGTTACCGTGTAGTAGTGACGTCCACGAGTTTTATGAAGTAAAATACCTCTCCTAAATTTTGCACCACATTCATCTTCATAACGATATTCTTTTAATGCACTTTCAGATAAGGGTAGTCTTCCTAAAGTTAATTCTGCATAATTTTTTGCAAAAATTAAAATATACTCTTTTACTCTTGCCGTTAGACCAATATTAGGTTGATTGTCTGTTCTACGCCAAGCAATTTGAGAGACAAAATTTTCCTCTCCAAAAATCTCATTCATCAATAAACGTAAGTTGTGTACTTCGTTATCGTCTATGGATACGAAAATCACTCCGTCATCTTTGAGAAGAGTTCTTGCCAAGTATAAACGCGGCATCATCATATTAAGCCAATTGCTGTGGTATTGCCCGTTTTCTCGTGAGTTTTTCCAATAGACACCTTCATTTGTTACATAACCTTTATCGTCCTTGTCACCCACCCGTTTTTGGTATTCGGTTTTGTTTTCTGCAAATCGGTCCGAGTAAATAAAACTATCGTTTCCTGTGTTATAGGGTGGGTCAATGTAGATCATTTTTATTTTACCGAAGTAGCTTTTTTGGAGAATTTTCAATACATCAAGGTTGTCTCCTTCGATAAAAATATTTTCTGTCTCGTCAAAGTTTATAGACTCATCACGTACAGGAATAAGCGTTCGTGATGTAGGTTGTTGCATCAATCGGAATGCATCACTTTTACCCGCCCAATTCAGTACATAGCGTTCGTTGGCGAAATTAATATCTTCGCCAAGGGTAGTTCGTAACTTCTCCCAATCGATTTTATCTTCTGTAAATGCTTCGGGGATAATTTGTTGTAGAAGTTTAAGTTTTTCAGTAAGAGGAGATAAGGATTGTCCGTTCATGTTACATTGTACTTTTCATTTAATTCATAATTGGTTATTTTCAACTTCAATAGTAATGGTCTATAATTACCTGTCCATATACGCAGTAAACTTCAATCTATTTACCTATAAAAAACGGGAACAGACGATAATTTATTACATAATTTACACTCCTGCAAATATATAATCTTTTTTATTATGAAAACTGATTTAATGAAAAAAAGATCATAACACAGAAATGTTAATGAAGCGTAGGTAGTTGTTTAAAGCTAAATCCAAAATTTGAAGGGTTTTCGAAAAGGTAAAATATTCTAGAGTGGGGAATTGAAAAAACAAAAAAAAGCCACCCCTTTGCTGCCCCCTTTTATTTTTATTTCCTAAGAAAAAATAATAGAATCTCCTTTTCGGGTTTGGTTGTAGTTGAGGAGCATTTGTTTGATTTGATTGGCGTCGTTTACATTACCCAGCCCTCTCAATCCGTTTTAATGTTAGCAGGTTGATTGTCCAATACACAGCGAAAGCAATAATGCCTGTTAGTGAAAGGTAAATTAGTTCACTCAAGCCGAAGTTTCTTTCCCAGAATAGCAGTCCGAAAGCGAGACCCGATAGGATGCAAAGTAGTGCAGTGAATTGAAAGAGTGTTAATCCCCAAACCTTTTTGTGGGAATTGAATTTGTTCCAAAAGGGGAGTGCTAAGCTAAACTGAATAAATCAGTGCGATTATGGTTGTTATCGGCACAAATAGTGTGAAAAATCCATTATCGGGAGCACTAAAACCATCTCCATTGTGGAAAATAATATTAACGAGTACTAAAATTGCAAGCACAGTCAATATCCCGAGAATCGTCGGTAAAATTGTTTTAATAATTTTAGGTTTCATTATCGCTAATTATTATATAAAATTTAATTAAAAATTCTAAATCCTACCTTCTACCTTCAAAAATTCCGCCCTCCGCCTTCCGCCTTCCGCCTTTTTCGTAATTCGTAATTCGTAATTCGTAATTGGATTATTCTACTTTAAACACATAAACCAACCTGTAATATTTGGCTATTTTGCATTTCCAGGTGAAATTCTTGTTTTGAGAATCTTTGATTTCCCAACTGTTTGTTTTGTCTTCGGTTGAGTAGAGCAATTTGTATCGATAGTGATCTTTTTCCAGATCGTTGCTATAGCCGAACGAACCGACAGTGGCAATAGCTACGGAGCCGGGAGTGAGCAATGAACGTTCTGCAAAATCAAGATCCAACTCACCAAAATAATCTGGACCCCATCCTGACTTGGTTTGACTGCGTAAAGTTCCCCAGTAGTAATAGGGGAGATATCGTCCATAAATAGTCTCTTTGGTGTTGTTTGTGAGCATGAAAAAAGGACCCTTGTAGTCAGGATTATCATTCAAAAGGGGAGCATATTCAATTTTTAGTCCGGGTTGGGAAGGATAACATGGAAGCACTTCGATTTTTCCTTCTACTTTGTTTTCCGAATAGTTGTAGTCAATCCGGAGGGTGATCTCAACCTCTGTTTCATCGCCTGCCAGCGTAAAAGGATATTCAATTGACTCTTTGTATGAAGTACCGCTTCCTTCTATTTTGTAATTAAACTCAACAGATAAAGTGTAATCGTTTACCCCTGTGGGCAAAACTAAACCTCGTATAAAACTCCCTGCGCTGCCATCGAGTAATTCAATTTTGTTATCGCCCTCTTTCAAATAAGCAGCTATATAGGTTGGTTCAACAACCTGAGCACAATTGAAATGGAAT
>DUOL01000246.1 GCA_012838875.1 Bacteroidales bacterium
AAAATAAGAGGAAAGTAAAAAGAATTACAATCGCCAAAAAGGGTGAAATTTTAGGTAATAAATCATTATTATTAGGGATAGAGTATAGGAACTTTAAGAAGCGGAATGTTTTTTTAGTTTAGTCAACCCGTTTAATTTCAGTTAAGTTTATCTATATTTATATTTAGGGCGTGTCCCCTCGCTACGCTCGGGGTCGGTCTTCGGTTCCAAGTCCGCGGGCGGAAGCCGTGGGGACGCAAAGCGGCAAAAAGAGCTTACAAGCTCGCTTTTTTGCCGCCGCGTCCCCAGCGGCTTCCGCCCTTGCGGGCTTTCCACCTGCGCCCTCACGCAGCTAAGTTGTTCGGGCAGAGCTTGTTAGGAAAGAAATAGCAAGTGGGATGATGTATCATCTCCTAAAACAGGTTAAAGTATTCAAAAATTAAAATTATTGTTTCAGTCATTTTGTTTATATTCTAATTTATTATTTATCAATCTTTTAAAATAAATTTCGGGCAAAATAATTTTTACTTCTTGTTCAGGTTCTTCTTTTTTCCAATAAACAATAAAATTCACTTTTGCACTTTTTAACTCATAGTTTTTTATTTTCATTTCTTCAATTTGCTCAACAAATTGTTTTGAAAATTTTAAAACACTTTCTCCTTTCGCATTCAAACATTCGCATTCCTTAATAACCAAATCATCTCCACTCTTAAGTTGTGAAATTAAACATTGTCTACTAATGAAATAATCAAGCCAAACATCCTTAAAAGACAAGTGCATAACCAGCTCGTCTGGTGGCAAATATATTTTATTATCTTCAATTCGTTCCAGGTTTTCTGTTGTGATATTGTCAAAAGTATTTGAGTTTAGATGAATTGTCAGGTTTATTTTTGCTCTTGTCATAGCAACGTATAAAAGTCGTTTATGTTTATCTTCATCTGTAGTAGCATTATAATTTTCAAGTAATAAAAAAACATTGTCAAACTCTTTTCCTTTTGCTTTGTGCATAGTTGAAACAAAAACTGTTTCTCGGTTTTCGCTATAAAAATCTTCCAATTTCGATTCACGAATAAAAACTTCTAAATCAGATTTGTATTTCCTTTGAGGATTTGATGCTTCAAATTCTTTGATAATATTTCCTAAAATTTCTAATTTAGTGCTATTAGGATATGCCTTTACAACTTGGCATTTTGCATTGCTCCAGATTTCATCACTAATTGTAAAAACATTATCATCCAAGTTCAAGTAATTTAAAAAACATCTAACTTCATCAAGATTATACAAGGAAAAACCGTCATTTGATTGAATCAATTTTGCTTGCATATTATTTTTTAGAAGTAAACCCGTGATTTGCAACGCTTCTTCATTTGTCTTTGTTAAAACACAAGTTGTTCCGGAGAGTTCTGCTGTAAGAACATCTTGCACAAGCGGATTTATAAGATTTGAACTTTGATAACGTACAATTTTTATTTTTCCGTTGTCAGTTTGCTTTGCAATGATTGGTGACTGCTTTAATCGGTGAGAAATTCGTTTTACAAACTGATTAGAAAATTCAACAAGGTTTTTTTTACTTCTATAATTTTCAACTAGTTCATATGGTTCATATTTAACAGCCCCGTCGTCTATGCGGATAAATTGCTCAAAATACTTTGAACTGGCACCTCGAAATTCATAAATATTTTGATCGTCATCACCAACAGCTATCACTCGCATTTCTTCGTTTTGCTCCATTAAAGCACTTATTAAATCAAACTCGTCTTTATTCATATCTTGTGCTTCATCAATAACTAAAACAGTTTTAGTAATACGACTTATTTCAACTTCATTATCTCTAATTGCACTAATAGTTTTTTTAATAACTTCTTTGGATTTTTCTAAACTACCAATTTCTCCCAACAAGTCAAAGCAATAGGAATGGAATGTTTTTATTTCAATGTAGTTCGCAGCATTTCCAATAAGTTCTAGCAGACGTTTTTTAAATTCGGATGCAGCTGCTCTTGAAAAAGTTATCATTAACAATTGCTCGTGTTTCACATCCTCCATCAAAAGCAACGAAGCTAATTTATGTACTAAAATCCTTGTTTTCCCGCTTCCGGGACCAGCAGCAACAACAATATGCTTAGTTTCGTTGTCATTGATAATTTTTAATTGTGTTGGCGATAACGCCCCAAAAAGTTGTTTAAATTTATTGGGTGTAATATTTCGTTTTATTTCATTTTGTCTACTACCTTTAAAGTATTTATTGAGAAAAGATGTATAGTTTAGCTGAAAATAATCCTCTACAAATTGCAAAGCATTTTTGTAATCCTGAATCATTTTATTCGCATATTCTCCAACAATATGAATTTGTTGAATTTTATTTTCGTAGAACTGATTTAGTTTTTGATAATCTTCTTGTGTGTACTTTTTCTTATTATTTTGTTCTATTCGTTTAATAGTTAAAGAATTATAAATTACTAAAAAACCACCTTCAATTTTTATTGCTTCTATTCTTGATAAATAAAATAATGCCTCTTCAATATCATCAACACTTACATTGAGGTTAAATAAACTTGCATGTGTCTCATATGCTTTTTTTAGCTCATGCACGGAAAACTCAACAAGAACTTCTTCGTTTCCATGACTATTGTCCAACAAACTTTTTTCATAGAGTTGTTCAATAATAAACCTTGCTAATTCATGTCTTCTCTCTAATTTTTCTTTGAGTATTTTATTGGGTTGTAACAAAACAACAGCAACATGATTTGTGGTATTTAGCCTTCGTTGCTTAATCCAATTTTTTATAGCCCAAAAATTGATAATAGTTTTTATTCTTCTGACATTTACATTATCAAGTTCTGCTTCCTCAGCAAGTTCATTAATTTCTTTTAGATGAAGTATTTTTTCTTGTTCTTCAACAATTGAGAGTAAAAAAAATTCAATTTTGTTAAATGTGTTAACGATATTAAGCGAGCGGTTTTTATTTTCTCCTTTTTTGATGAATGCGGTCAAGTCTTTTGTATCGGCCAAAATTTTTTCTTCACGAAGAAGATTCACAATGTTGATCACTTCAGCTTTGACAATTCCCAGATGGTCGCTAATATAATCAATTCTTGACTCTGCCATCTCTTCATTTACATGTTTCCTACTTTTACTTGAAAAAAGTTTTTTAATAATTCGTACAGCTTTTACCTTTTGATCCCCTGCAAATCTTTCAGAAGCATTTATTTTATCAATAGCTTCTTGAGCATTCTTTGATAATATGCTGTTTGCAAAAATTCGGGGTACATTTTGTCCACGTTTCAAATATCCTGCTTCTTCCAATGCTGCGATAGCTGTTGTTACCCGTGTTTCAATTTCAACAACATTGTCATCCCAACCGGCTTTTCTCGCTATTTCTAGGGCAGAATTAGAAACTGTTGAACGAAATCGTGTAATTTCTTTTATAGCTTTCCAAACTTGCTGAATTTCTTTTATTGATAGTTTAGTCTGGTTTAATAAAATAAAATGTTTGCTTAAATCTTCCTCATTGAATAACACAAAGCAATCCGCAACAATATTTTCATCTCTACCCGCGCGCCCGGCTTCTTGAACATAATTTTCAAGAGAATCAGATATTTCATAGTGGATAACCATTCCTACATCTTTCTTGTCAACACCCATTCCAAAAGCAGAAGTGGCGACTATAATTTGTGTATCACCACTTATAAATGAATCTTGATTTTCAGATTTTTCCTGCTTATCCATTTTCCCATGATAAGGTTTTGCACTAAAACCATCTTGCACTAGCCTTTTAGCAAGTAAATATGCTTTCCTTGTTCTTGAAACATAAATAATAGTTGGGCATTTTTTTTCTTCTAATAAATCTCGTACTGTTAGGTATTTTCCTTCTTCGTCTTTCTTTTCAAAAACCTTGTATTGAAGATTTTTTCTTGATGCTTTTGAAGTGAACAATTCAAGATGTAGCGAAAGCTTTTCTTCAAAGTAATTTTGAATATCTTCAATCACCATGGGTTTAGCTGTGGCAGTGAAACAAGAAACAGGAATTCCTTCCTTTAAGGATTTTTTTTCTTGAATTGATTTAATAAAATCACCAATATACAAATAATCAACTCTAAAATCTTGTCCCCAAGCAGAAAAACAGTGTGCTTCATCAATAACAAAACGCGAAATTTTTCTTCCTAAAATCAAATGTTCGATTGTTTTTGAGCGCAACGATTCTGGTGAAATGTACAGAATGGATGCTGAACCTTCCCTAACTCTTTCGAAAGATTTTGCTCTTTCAATTGGGTTAAGTAAGCCGTTTATTGTAACGGCTGCCGTAATTCCAATCTTTTCAAGGTTGTCAACCTGATCTTTCATCAGCGACTGTAGGGGAGAAATCACTATTGTTAATCCCCTTGATGTTTCTCCACTTATCAATGCAGGAACTTGGAATGTAAGAGACTTACCACCACCTGTTGGAAAAATAGCTATAAGAGATTTATTATCAATCGCCGCTTTAACAGCTTTTTCTTGCAATGGTTCGCCAGCAAAACTCCTAAAAGAATCAAAATTAAAAAATCTCTTCAATCCTTTACGTGCATCCAAGACGCTATTACAATAACCACAACCACTTATGCAAGGTTTACTCCTCAAACGAAACATTAATTGTTCAACATTAGGATAATTTTTCAAAACCCAAGGTGGTGTTATAGAATGTATTTTTTTATACTGAACTAAAGAATTTATTAGTGATAAGCAGTAAGCAAGTTCAATAGGAGTATCTAAAATTATGGTTGCTAAATCAACATGTTCACAAATTTGATTTTTAAATCTTATATGAATCAATTTTTCAACATCTGCACTTGCACTACTGTAAGCAATGTAACGAAAAAAAGAACAAAATTCCTCCTTATCATTTAATAGCAAATAAAAAATTTGCTTTAGAGTATCATCAATTTGTTGAAAAGCATTAATTTCGTCATTCAACAAATTTCTTGCTTTGTAAGAATCATTTAACGGATTGTTTATGTCTTCAGATTGAAGCTTATCATCCTTAACTAAAGCATGATACGGTTTTGTTGGGAAAAGTAAAGGTGAAAGAAACAATGTATCAATTATATTTTTCGAATTGATTCCTACCTTTTCAATTGCTTCACCAACATACTTAATGTCGTGTTTTAAAATATTATGTCCACAAACAAATTTGGTTCCGTTAAGAAAATGGATAAAATCCTTTATTGAAGCACTGTGAAAATAAGATCCATTATTCTTAACACTTCCTATATCAAGAATTTTCCCACTTGTAGGATCTACTTCCGTATCAATAAATGCTATCGTATTCATTAAAATTAAATCATTATTGGCTGATAAAAAATTTACAAAGTAAAGAGCAATTTCCCTCCATATTACTCTTTTTGCAATTTATATCGAACAAAAATACAATTTTAATGGGTAAAAACAGACATTTTTTGGTAAATCAGTATTCTAAGTGTTGTTTTTTAGCTTATCCAATTCATTTTTTGTTTATTTCAAAATTTTTTTTGCAACAATCCAATAATTTATGTAATTTTTGCAGTGCAACATCAAATTTAAATAAATATAAATCGCCTCTTTTTTAATCGTCAATTCTCAAAAAGTCCCCATTCATGTTGAACTCTAAGTCAAGTCCATTGTTTAGTTGAACTTGTTGATTTTTATTGTCCAATTCCCAATCTGTGATGAAA
>DUOL01000025.1 GCA_012838875.1 Bacteroidales bacterium
AAAGCCCGCAAGGGCGGAAGCCGCTGGGGACGCGGCGGCAAAAAAGCGAGCTTGTAAGCTCTTTTTGCCGCTTTGCGTCCCCACGGCTTGTGCCCGCGGACTTGGAACCGGGCGCCGACCCCGAGCGTAGCGAGGGGGCACGCCCAAAAGAAAATTAAAAAAATATTGATAAAATTAGTTCTGAAACTTAATTGGAAGAACTAAAAAATGGAATTATGAAAAGGTAAACTGAGAACTATTATGTTCCAAAATTACAAACTCGCCGCCCCATTGCTTCACCGTGTTGTGCATCTGCTCAATGATTGCCTTGTACTCATTTTTCGACTGCGTTACACGATAAAGAGCAACATCCATAACATGCAAAGAGTGAATTTTCAGGTCGGTCTTCGTCTCTTTTGATAAATCATAAAAATAAAACGGAACAGAGACGGAAGCGCGAAATCCGACATCGGAACTCCAGCCTAAGGAATAATCATCCTTTATTCCCGCCGACAACAAAATCCGGTAGGTTTCCGGCAAAGAGAGTCGCAAATAGTGTTGCCTCGAAAGAGTAACTTTTTCATTTAAAATAGATTCCAACCTATTTTTCTCATTAAGCAACAATTTTGGACTTTTATAGGAAAAATAAGAGGGGTGAAGCCCTATTTGGGAAAAAACTTTTAGCTTATCGATTAACTTGCGGAAAGAGAGAGAGTTAGGATTCAAATTCTTATCATATTTCCCATATTTGCTAACCGGTAAAAAGTGAATGAGAGAATTATATTTTTGAGATAAGAGCTCTAAATCAGCACTTTCTATTTCAAAAGGGTCAGCAATTTGTTTTCCCAGTATGGCATAAATATTTTTTTTAACCTCTTTAAATTCTCTTTCTAGCAACAGTTTAACTATCGAAATGAAGTTCCGCAATAATCCTTTGCCTTTATATTTATAAGCGATATCGACATCACAGGTGTAAAGAGTGGTAAATGGATGCAATTCCCATTTAAACTCCGGAAAAAAATGTGCTATTTTTTGCGCTATTTCTACTGCTAAAATATTTACAAGGGGCTCGCGATAAAATCCTCGTTGATAGGCAATTGAGTGTTGTAGTTGAAATCTATCATGTTCATCTCTATTCTCGACAAAAACGTACTCTTCGTAACGCGATAACAAATAAAAGGCAACCGCAAAAGGGTCGAAAGGGAGATTTTCATTATCGGCTACAGGAAAAAAGAGGTTGTAATTTTTCCATTTTACCGGCGATAAATCTTGAGGTTTAATACTATTTTCAGATAATAGAGAGTGCGTTTTAAACACTAACCCATTGAGATTTGCCTCATTTGAATAAGCCCACTTGACACCGTTATAACTATTATACTGCGTAATATCTTGCGTTATTGCAAAATCAACTTGCAAGATATCGGAAAATATAAGTTGAAACGTGTATTGTAAACGAGGTGAATCAAAAGATGAATATATCAGCATGCGAACAACTTTTCAACTTTCTTAAAAAATTAATTAGTTAAAAAAGTATAAAAATTACAAGTACATTTTAAGATTTTCGTTTCTTGCTTCTTGTCTTGTACAGGTTTGTCTGAGGCGTTTCAAGGCTCTTTCCTTAATCTGTCTCACGCGTTCACGTGAAAGGTCGTATTTATCACCTATCTCATCAAGTGTATACTCATGCGTAGAATTGATACCATAAAAAAGTTTGATAATATCGCGTTCTTTTTCGGATAGTGAAGATAAAACATCTTGAATTTCAACGGCAAGGGACTCATTTATCAAATGAATATCGGTATCATCATCGTTTGGGTAAATAAAAGTATCGAGAAATTTCGTATCTTCATCGGGGGCGATAGGAGAATCGATAGACTGCGTATAGGTATTCATTTTCATAATCTCGGAGATCTTATATTCCGGAAGGTCGAGCGCCTCTGAAAGTTCTTCAATTGTAGGCGGACGTTGCATATCTTGTTCGAGTCGTGCAATCTCCTTTTTTATTTTGTTAATTGTTCCGACTTGATTAAGTGGCAGTCGCACAATACGTGATTGGTCGGCAATAGCTTGTAAGATTGCTTGACGAATCCACCATACTGCGTAACTGATAAATTTAAAACCTCTTGTCTCATCGAACCGTTTTGCGGCTTTAATCAGTCCAAGGTTCCCTTCATTAATCATATCTTGCAAACTTATCCCTTGATTTTGATACTGTTTTGCGACAGAAACTACAAATCTCAAATTTGCTTTAACTAATTTATTTAAAGCCTCTTCATCACCTGCTTTAATCCTACGTGCTAATTCAACTTCTTCGTCTGCTGAAACCATACCTTCTCGCCCTATATCTGCAAGGAATCTATCTAAAGAAGCTGTATCACGATTTGTAATAGATTTTGAAATTTTTAATTGTCTCATATCTTTTTTATATTTAATAAATTTTAATACACAAAATAAGCTAATTAAAGTATAAAACGATTAAATTTTATACTTCAATTATATCTATTTAATTTTAATATTAGGCTCTATTTTTGCAATTACTTCTTTTGCCAAGTTTGAAGGTACTGCAAAGGAATATCCTGCATAATAACCTGTTCCGGAAGCAATTGCCGTATTAATCCCAATTAAGTCTCCTTCGCTATTCACTAATGCTCCCCCACTATTTCCCATATTGACTGCGGCGTCCGTTTGAATAAAAGCGACTCCTGTATGGTCTCCCAGAAGATTCAAATCGCGTGCTTTGGCACTGATTATTCCTGCTGTTACTGTCGAATTCAAATTAAAAGGATTTCCGACAGCGAGCACCCATTCTCCTATTTTAATGTCGTCTGAATCGGCGAACTTAACATAGGGTAAATTTTGAGCCTCAATTTTAATCAAAGCCAAATCTGTTCGCGGGTCGGTTCCGACAATTCTTCCTTCAAAAACGGATTGGTCGTTAAGTGTGATTGTAACTCGTTGAGCATCAGCAACAACATGATTATTTGTAATAATATAACCGTCTTCCGTAACTATCACACCTGAACCGGTAGCAACGACAGGGTAAGCACTTTGAGAGGGTAGTCCAAAAAAGTCAGCTATCATTTGATCTCCAAAAAAAATATCCCAAAATGAATTTTTTCGTAAATATTCGGTTTTAATATGCACCACGGCATGCACGGAATTTTCGGCGGCATAGGTCAAATCAACATAACGAGCATGCGGTGATTGAGCGCAAGATGTAAAGAATAGCAAGGAAAAGAGAAGTATAAAATTTAGTTTCGTCTTTATTTTTTTCATTGTAGTTTTTTCCTTTTTTATAGTATAAGACAAAAAAGAAACGTAATTGTTTATCAAAAAGTATATTTTTTAAAGGAATGTATCATTTTTTTTTATATTTTTGCAGCCTTAAAATTAATCATCATTTAAAAACCAATCAAATGTACGCAATTGTAGATATAGCAGGGCAACAATTTAAGATTGAAAAAGATAAAAAAATCTATGTTCATCGCCTAAAAGCTGAAGAAGGAGCTCAAATCACTATTGATAAAGTTATGCTTCTTGACAACAATGGTAAAGTAAAAGTAGGTTCTCCCTTAGTAAAAGGTGTTGAAGTAACCGCTACGGTACTTCATCATTTAAAAGGAGACAAAGTACTTGTTTTCAAAAAGAAAAGAAGAAAAGGTTATCAAACTTTGAATGGGCATCGTCAACATTTAACTTCTCTTCAAATTAATGACATTGTAGTAAAATAATCATCATTTCGTTAACTAAAAAAATATAATATATAGATATGGCACATAAAAAGGGAGTCGGAAGTTCACAAAACGGTCGTGAATCCGAAAGCAAACGGTTAGGCATTAAGATATATGGCGGTCAAGCTGCAAAAGCGGGCAACATCCTTGTTCGTCAAAGAGGCACTGTTCACAATCCCGGTCTTAACGTAGGCATGGGAAAAGATCACACTCTTTTTGCTTTAATTGACGGCACGGTTATGTTCAAGAAAAAATCAGGAGGCAAATCTTTTGTATCAGTAATTGCTCAAGAGGTTGAACAAAACTAATATTGTATTCATTGGTTTCTCCGGTGCGGGAAAAAGTACTATTGGGAAAAAGTTCGCACAGAGAATCAATTATAACTTTGTAGATTTAGACCGATATTTTGAAGAAAAATATCGGTCTTCCATTTTAAATTTCTTTCAAACTAACGGAGAAGAAGAGTTTCGCAGGCTTGAGCATGAGCTTTTGAAAGAGGTATTACAACAATCTCGCTGTGTGGTGGCTTGCGGGGGGGGGACGCCTTGTTTTTACAATAATATGGAACTTATCAATCTGCACGCAACCTCAATTTATATAGAACTCCCTCCTACTTCATTACATCAAAGGCTTTTACATTTTAAAGAAAATCGTCCCTTAATCAAAGAACTCACTTCTGACGAATTATTACAATATATTATTGTAACCTTGGAAGAGAGAGAGCCTTTTTACAAAAAAGCTAATTTCACGGTTAACGGTGAAAAAATTGAAATTTCTACATTAGTAAAACTTATTACAGAATAAATGTTAATTTTGTAGTTCTAAATTTTAGAGAGAATAATTTTAATTTTATAAGAAAAAGTATGAAACAGTTAATTGAATGTGTTCCCAATTTTAGTGAAGGAAGAAATTTAGAGATTATAAAACAGATCACCGATGAGATAGAAAAAAGTGAAGGGGTTATGTTATTAGATGTAGACCCCGGTTTTTCGACTAATCGGACGGTGGTTACTTTTGTCGGGACTCCCGATGAGGTGGTAGAAACAGCTTTTAAGGTTATAAAAAAAGCACAAGAGCTTATTGACATGCGTCATCATAGCGGCGACCATCCTCGTTTTGGCGCTACGGACGTTTGTCCGTTAGTTCCCGTTTCTAATATCACGATGGAAGAGACGGTTGTTTATGCTCGTAAATTGGCGGAAAAAGTGGGAAAAGAGTTGCACATTCCCGTTTTCTGTTACGAATATGCCGCTTTTACAGAAGTTCGGAGAAATTTAGCTAATGTACGTGCCGGAGAATATGAGAAATTGAAAGAACGCATTGCGTCCGACCTTTGGAAGCCCGACTTCGGACCTTCGCAATTTGACGACCGAGTAGCAAAAAGCGGAGCGACAGCGATTGGGGCACGTGATTTTCTAATTGCCGTAAACTTCAATCTCAACACCACCTCAACCCGCCGCGCGAATGCCATCGCCTTTGATGTCAGAGAAAAGGGACGAGCAAAACGGGAAGGACACCCAATAACGGGAAAAATTCTCAAGGATAAGGACGGCAATACGGTGATGATTCCAGGCACTCTTAAAGGGACTAAAGCAATCGGTTGGTTTATTAAAGAATATGGGATTGCACAAGTCTCCATGAATATTACCGATTCAAAACAGACACCTCTTCACGTTGCTTTTGAAGAGATAAGTGCCAAAGCCGCCGCACGAGGGGTGCGTGTTACCGGCGCCGAGATTGTCGGATTAGTTCCTAAAAAGACGCTCATTGACGCAGGGCGCTACTACTTAGCAAAACAACAACGCTCATTAGGTATAGAAGATGCCGAAATTATAAAAATTGCCGTTAAATCAATGGGACTTGACGACTTAAAATCTTTTAACCCGGAAGAGAAAGTTATCGAATATTTACTTGCCAAAAGCGAGACCTCAGATAAACTAATGGATTTGTCTTGTCATGCTTTTGCCAATGAGACGGCATCGGAAAGCCCGGCACCCGGCGGCGGCTCAGTCTCTGCTTACGTGGGAGCCCTCGGCGTGGCACTCGGGACAATGGTCGCCAACCTCTCCGCTCATAAACCCGGCTGGGACGAGCGCTGGGAAGAGTTTTCACACTGGGCGGAAAAAGGACAACAAATTAAAGAGGAACTGCTCTGGCTTGTCGAAGAAGATACAAGAGCTTTCAATAAAATTATCGAAGCCTTCGGACTACCAAGCGGCTCGGAACAAGAAAAAATAGAAAAAAATAGAGCAATCCAAGACGCAACGCAATACGCCATCGACATTCCTTATAAAACATTACTCGCTTCTTTCAAAATTTTCGAACTTTGCGAAGCCATGGTCAAAACCGGCAACCCAAACTCAATTTCTGACGCAGGAGTCGGAGCTTTATGTGCACGAGCATCCATGCGAGGCGCATACCTCAATATGAAAATTAATGCTACCTCTCTCGAAGATAAAAAACTAAGCAAACAACTTCTCGCTGAAGCTGAAGAATACCTTAAAAAAGCAGAAAAAATAGAAGCTACACTAATGGAAGAGGTGATGAAAATTATTGAAAAATAAGATTATTTTTTTTATTACAATAAAATAAGTAGATTATTCAAAAAAAAATCGTATTTTTGCAACTCAAAAATTTAAGATAGATAAAAATTTCAAAAATAGATAAAAATGTCACGAGTTTGTCAGATTACAGGTAAAAAAGCACAGAGAGGAAATAAAGTTTCGCATTCAAATATCAAAACTAAAAGAGAATTTCATCCTAATTTACATACAAAAAAATTCTATGTTCCGGAATTAGATGATTATGTCGTATTGAAAGTATCTGCAAAAGGAATGCGTCATATTAATAAAAAAGGTGTCTGGAAATCTATTATTGAAGCCTATGAAAAAGGAATTCTTAAATAATTATTCTCGATAAATTTATCCTATAAATAAAAAAGAGACTACTTAAACAAACAAGTAGTCTCTTTTTAGTACAATAAATTAACTCTTTTTTCGTATTTATTCTATTCTAAATGACTAAATTTTGAATCGACAAATAACACTTCTCTTTTTTTTCATTTTCTCATTTTTACTTGTCTCCTTTGGACAAAAAGAGGCAACTATTTATGGAAAGATTATTGACGAGTATCATCAGCCTATCGGGCAAGTGTATATTTTAGTCGATTCGTCCATAAATTACGCTACCGTTTCCGATAAGAATGGAGAATTTGAATTAAAAATATCTCCACAAAAAACAACAAAAATTACGCTAAAGCACATAACTTACCGCGATACTTCCGTTACACTCACTTTAACTGCAGGCGAAAAGCGAATACTCTCTCTTCAGTTGCAACCGAAGGGGGAGCAGTTACCGGTTTTCAACGTACGCTCGCACCACGATGACGGCTTCGTACGCATAGACCCGCAACTCACCTTTAAATTACCTTCGCCGACCGGAGGAGCGGAATCGCTCATTAAAATGCTTCCCGGCGTCTCGTCTACCAACGAACTAACATCACAATATAACGTTCGCGGTGGAAATTATGACGAGAATTTAGTTTATGTCAATAATGTTGAGATTTATCGTCCTTTTTTAGTACGAAGCGGACAACAAGAAGGATTAAGTTTTGTAAATACCGATTTAACAAATCAAGTTAAATTTTCAGCGGGAGGATTTGAAGCAAAATATGGAGACAAAATGTCGTCAGTCCTTGATGTACAATATAAAAAACCGACCCGCTACGCAGGCTCGTTCTCTGCAAGTTTCTTAGGTGCAACCGCCCACGCCGAAGGAAAAATTAAAGATTCATTCACTTATCTTCTTGGAATACGATATAAAGCAAATGCCTATCTCCTTAAATCTATGGAAACTAAAGGCGATTACAAACCCCGCTTTTTTGATACGCAAATATTGCTCTCATGGAAAGTGTCTAAAAAAATCGAACTCAATTTCTTAGGCAATTTTGCTAAAAATAGATACCTCTTCACCCCTTCCAACCGTGAAACGAGTTTCGGAACAATTAATGACGCTAAACGACTTACCGTCTATTTCGACGGGCAGGAACTGGATACATACGAAAACTATTTAGGAGCATTAACTTTACAATATCTTATTAATGATAAAAACAATCTCCAATTTATCGTTTCCTCCTACTATGCAAAAGAGACTGAATGCTACGATATTCAAAGTCAATATTGGTTAAGTGATATTGAAGCGGACATGGGAAGTAGCGATGAAATAGCTCAAGAAGTTTCTGTTCGCGGAGTGGGCACCTATTTGGAACATACTCGCAACTACCTTACCGCTGTTGTCTCTTCCGCCAACCTTATCGGTGAACACAAACTGTATCGTAATAAGTTGCTTTGGGGCGTTAAAGTGCAAAATGAAATTATTAATGATAAGATTAAAGAGTGGCAACTGCTCGACTCGTCCGGCTACAACTTACCTCATCAAATCCCCACAAGCGGCGGTTTTGGAGAAGAAGTTGCCTTAGATGACCCGTCCCGACTCCTATTACCATTTTATTTTTTAGCATCAACAAACCTGTTAAATACATACCGCATCAGTGGTTTTATACAAGACACGTGGTATATTGACGGAGATAGTGCCTCCCGTTTTCTGCTGAATAGCGGAATCCGATTTCACTATTGGACCTACAATAATGAAGTTACGTTTTCGCCGCGAGTAAACTTTATTTATAAACCGCGTTGGAAACAAGATTGGAAATTTCAACTAAAAACAGGTTACTATTACCAACCTCCATTTTATCGCGAAATGCGATTCGTATCCGGAGAGTTAAATAAAAATATAAAATCACAACGCGCATTTCATATTGTGTTAGCGTCCGATTATAATTTTAGAATTTGGAAACGCCCATTCAAATTAATTACTGAAATCTATTACAAATATTTAGATAGATTAATTCCGTACTCCGTTGATAATATGAAGATTATATATAGCGGTGAAAACAATGCTGTCGGCTACGCAACCGGAATGGATATCAAGTTGAGCGGAGAATTTATCGAAGGGCTGGAGTCGTGGATTTCACTTTCACTTATGAAAACGGAAGAAGATATTTTGAATGACAGCTACATCGACAAAGATGGCAAAGAGGTCAAACCCGGTTATATACCTCGTCCTACGGACCAGCGTTTCGCAATTAATCTATTTTTTCAAGATAAAATACCGACATTTCCACAGGTACGAGTACACCTCAACTTTGTTTTCGGGAGTGGCTTGCCCTACGGAGCGCCCAACTCGGAAAGATATTTGCAAACGTTAAGAAATACTTGGTATCGGCGAGTTGACATTGGCTTTTCCTATCTATTTCTTGAACAAAGCCGCGACAGAATGAAACACAAAAATAAATTTATACAATCTATAAAGAATGCACAAATATTTTTAGAAGTATTTAACCTGCTGGGGACCAACAATGTCGCATCACACTTTTGGGTTTCAGATTTGGAAAATCATCTCTTCCCTGTCCCCAATTACTTAACGCCACGAATTATCAACCTTAAATTTGCAATTGAGTTTTAAAAATAGGAAAACCGTATCTTTGCAAACTAAATGATTAACTTTTTTCCTAACCTATCTTGCATGAAAAAACTATATATAGAAACGTACGGGTGTCAAATGAATGTTGCTGATAGCGAGGTTGTTGCGTCTATTTTAGCCGAAGATTATGAAATAACTCACTCCATCGAAGAGTGCGATTTACTATTGCTTAACACCTGTTCTGTTCGTGATAACGCAGAGCAACGTATTCGCAAAAGGTTGCGTGAGTTTAAAGCACTTAAAAAACAAAACGGTTCGTTACAAATCGGCTTGCTGGGCTGTATGGCTGAGCGTATCAAAGAACAGTTATTAAACGAAGAAGAGGTCTTAGACTTTATTGCCGGTCCGGACGCCTACCGCCAACTTCCGAAGTTAATTAAAGAATCGTCTTGCGGCACCGTTCAATTCGATGTAACGCTCTCAAAAACTGAAACTTACGAAGATATTATTCCGATTCGATATGACACGAACGGAATTTCTGCCTTTGTATCTATCATGCGAGGCTGCAACAATTTTTGCTCTTACTGCATTGTTCCCTACACGCGTGGACGCGAACGCAGTAGAGAACCGAACTCCATCTTACAAGAGGTTACAGATTTAGTAAATCATGGCTATAAAGAGGTTACTTTGCTGGGGCAAAACGTCAATTCCTACTATTGGAAAGACGATAATAGAGAAATTTCCTTTGCTAATCTAATCGAAGATGCGGCTAAAATATCACCTGAATTACGTGTTCGTTTTGCCACGTCTCACCCGAAAGATATCTCCGATGAGTTAATACATGTTATTGGAAATCACAGTAATATATGCTCTTACATTCATCTCCCTTTTCAGGCTGGCAGTAACGCCATGTTAAAGCGAATGAATCGTGTTTACACTCGCGAATATTATTTAGAACGTGTGGCTACGATTCGAAGAATCATTCCCGATTGCGGTCTTTCGACCGATATTATTGCCGGCTTTTGTGGTGAAACGGAAGAAGACCATTTGCAAACCCTCGATTTAATGAAAACCGTTGAGTTTGACTCTGCTTTCATGTTCAAATATTCCGTTCGTGAGGGCACTTTAGCAGCAAAAAAGTTCATTGACGACGTCCCCGAAGAGACAAAATTAAGGCGACTTAATGAAATTATCAATCTTCAGCAGCAGTTATCATTAAAAAGCAATCAGCGTGATATCGGCAAAGAGTTTGAAGTCTTGGTTGAAGGGGTTTCTAAACGGTCTAAAGAAGAGTATTTCGGTCGCACCTCACAGAATAAAGTTGTTATCTTTCCAAAAAAAGATGCCGAAAAAGGAGATTATGTGCAGGTTAAGGTTGAGAGCTGCACCGCCGCAACGTTAAAAGGAAAAATAGTGTAACTTCTCAATTTTGCTTTTCACCAAAAAATGAACAACATACGGAATATTACTCTTATTGCAGTCGTAGGCAACCATTTTGAATTGGGATATCAAAATCGGCTTTTGTGCCATTTGCCGAAAGATTTGCACCATTTTAAATCGTTAACGCTCAATCACACGGTGGTTATGGGGCGTAAAACTTGGGATTCACTCCCTATAAAGCCGTTGCCGCAGCGCCGAAATATAGTTCTTTCCCGCCGACAACAGTTGACTTTGTCCGGTGCCGAAGTTTTCAATTCCATTAATGAAATTTTAGCGGCTACGCAAAACGAGCCCGAGCTCTTCATCATAGGCGGAGCGTCCATTTATCAGCTTTTTTTGCCTCTTGCCAATAAGCTCCATTTGACAAGGGTTTTGTCCGACTTTCGGGCGGACGTTTATTTTCCTGAAATTGATTTTAACGCTTGGCAATTAGTTCATGAGGCGAAGGTGCCAAAAGAGAAGGAAAATCCATATAATTTCACATTTCAGACCTACGAAGCGAAGGCTACTATTGATTAAAAACAAAAAAAGATTACTAAATAGCTGACAGTAAAGCTAATACCATATTTTTCAACAAATAATCAAAATAATAATTTTATTTTTTATTAGGGCGTGCCCCCTCGCTACGCTCGGGGTCGGCGCCCGGTTACAAGTCCGCGGGCACAAGCCGTGGGGTCGCAAGGCGGCAAAAAGAGCTTACAAGCTCGCTTTTTTGCCGCCGCGTCCCCAGCGGCTTCCGCCCT
>DUOL01000162.1 GCA_012838875.1 Bacteroidales bacterium
AAATTAACATGGAAGAGTATAAAGATGGGGTCTATTTTGTTCGATTACGAAAAGGGAATGATATTATAACTCGAAAAATTATCAAAAATTCATAATTGATAGTTGTGAGGGATTAGGATAATTGTCGGTAGTGTCCCAAAAAGAGCGACTTTAGAAGCTCCTTCTTCGATTATGCTATTCATAGCTCCTTCCTGCGAACTTGCAGGCGGAGTCTGCACAGTGAGCGTCAGCGAACGGGACACGCCCTAATTAAAATTAAAATTATTTTTACTCCCTTTTTAAAGTACAAGTCAGAAACGTTAAAAATTCAAAATGAATAGGCTGTGATGATGTATTATTATTGGTTTGCAATTGATATTTCATCAAAAAAAAATTATCTTTGCAGGGCAGAACTTACAGCATAAAATAATGACAGAAGCGACTAAACTTTTAACTATAAAACAAGCGAGCGAATGGGCTACAAAGCACACTCGCAGAACAGTTACAACCGCGAATATTTCTTACCTTATTCAATACGGGCGAATAAAAAAAAATGAAGAGAATGGGACGACACAGGTTGCGATGCAAGATTTGATTAGTTATTATAAATCATTCAATCGACAGCGAGAAAATGCTTGGAAAGAACAACTTGGGGAAGATTTGAATTGGACTTTATCATTTGAACAATACAAGGAAGCAGAAACCACTAAACATGTTCACAGATTACACCCTTACAAAGGTAAGTTTATTCCACAGTTGGTTGAGTACTTTTTGGATAATCATACTGACAATTTTAAAACAGAAACATATTTTAAGAAAGGCGATATTATACTTGACCCATTTTCCGGAAGTGGAACAACAATGGTGCAAAGCTGCGAATTGGGTATGAATGCAATTGGCATTGATATTTCAGCTTTTAATGCTTTAATTGGAAATTGTAAAGTAATAAAATATGATTTAGCTGACGTTAAAAACGAAATTAACCGTATTTCAAAAGCATTAAAATTGTTTATAGTAAATTCACATACTGTCGAATTTGAAACAAAACTTTTGCAAGAATTATCTGAATTTAATACTAAATATTTCCCTGCTACCGAATATAAATTCAATTTAAGACAAGGCAAAATAGACGAAAAAAAATATGGAACAAAAAAAGAAAAAGAATTTTTGCCTATTTATAACCAACTTGTAGAACAATATAATGTCAAATTACGCCAAGATAAAGCCGATAATTTTTTAGATAAATGGTATTTACAACATGTAAGAGACGAAATTGAATTTGTGTTTGCTCAGGTTAAAAAAATCAAAAACATTAACACGAAAAAAATTGTGAGTGTCGTTTTAAGTCGCACAATTCGTAGTTGTAGAGCAACTACTCACGCAGATTTAGCGACTCTTGTAGAACCAATTACTGCTCCATATTACTGTTCTAAACATGGAAAAATCTGTAAACCACTTTTCTCCATTCTTAAATGGTGGCAAACATATAGCAAGGATACCTTAAAGCGTTTGAAAGAATTTGATAAATTGAGAACTCAAACATTTCAAACTTGTTTGACAGGAGACAGCAGAACAATTGATCTTTTTACTGAATTAAAAAAGAAAAATCCTGCGTTTGCAGAACTAGCTGAAAAACAGAAAATTAAAGGTGTTTTTTCATCTCCACCTTATGTTGGCTTAATTGATTATCACGAGCAACACGCTTACGCATACGATTTGTTTGGCTTTGAGCGCAAAGATGAATCAGAAATAGGACCGCTTTTCAGAGGAAAGGGAAAAGAAGCAAAAGAAAGCTATATACAAGGGATATCAGATGTCTTGAACAATAGTAAAAAATATTTAGCAGAAGATTATGATGTTTTTCTTGTTGCCAATGACAGATATAATATGTATCCGACCATTGCAGAAAATGCAGGAATGAAAATTGTTAACCAATTTAAACGACCTGTATTAAATAGAACAGAAAAAGATAAAGGTGCATATTCAGAAATAATTTTTCATTTAAAAAGTAAATAATATGGCACAAAAATTTGATATAGGACTAAACGCAAAAATTAATGAATTTGCAAAAAAATTTAATATAATTAGAACAAACGACAATGATGATGAGGTTTTTGAAGATTTTAGCAACTATGTTATTGCATCAAATTTTTTAGAAGAAGAACTTGATGATGTAAAATCCGTTTCTACTAATAAAGCACAAGGGATAGACGGAATTATCATTGTTGTAAACAATAAATTAGTTTCAGAAGAATCAGATTTAGAAAAATTTGGACCAACAGAAAGCATTCAAATAAAAATAGGATTTATTCAATCAACTACCCAAAACAGTTTTGATGAAAAAAAATTTAGTGCCTTTATTGATGAGGTTGTAAACTTTCTCACATATTCAATAGATATCGAACCATTTTCAGCCATTTACAAAAAACTACTATACGACTCAGGAAACTTTATTGACAGAATTGAAGAAACTCCTCATATTTCTTTATTTTTTATTTCAGCAAGAACATCTCACACTATAGACGAAGATAGAAAAAATGCTGAAAGACAAAAGATTACATCAAGAAAAGAAATAGAGAATAAGTGTATAATAGATGAAATTTTAGTTCTCCAAAAAGAAGAAATAAAAACTGAATATGATAAAATTTCGAAATTCCACACAACACAACTAAGATTTGAAAATGCTATTCAACTATCACCAGTTGACAATGTTGAGTTAAGTCTTTTAGCGACAATAAAATTTTCAGAACTCAAAAAAATGATTTTAACTTCTGATAAAAAATTAAAAGAAAAACTTTTCGTCGAAAATGTAAGAAATTATATTGGTTCTACACCTGTAAACAATGATATAAAAAAGACACTAGATTCACAATCCGAAAGGAATTATTTTCCTTTTTTGAATAATGGCTTGGCCATTATTTGCGATAAAATTGAACGACATAAACTAAAAGAAAGAGAATTCATTTTGACTTTTCCAAGAATAATTAACGGATGTCAAACAACTAACGAGCTTTTTAAAAAATACAAAGCATCTGCGGACGAAAGTAGCATTGATGACATTGAAGTTGTTGCTAAAATTATTTCAACGCAAGATAACACTTTAAAGAAAATGATTATTTATGCCGCGAATAATCAAAATTCTATTGATAAAGATTTACAATCTTTGAATGAATTTCATGAAAAAATTGAAACTTATTTTTTAGGCAAAGAAGAAAAAGATTTTAATTTGTATTTTGAAAGACTCAGAGGACAACACGTAAATATTGTTCCACCTTATAGCAAAATAAATATTGAAACAATAGCAAGAGTATTTATTTCTGTTTTTTTAAAAAAACCACACGAAATGAAAAGTAATGCAATTTCCGTAATAAATAAACTTCAAAAAGAAGGTAAACTTTTCAATATTAATAAACATGACGCAAATGAATATTACTATTGTGGTGTTTTATGGTATTGGTTCAATCATTTATTGATTAATGGAAATTTCACATTAAAATCAAAGACAATGGACATGCATATACTAATGGCATGTGATATCCTATTAGAGAAGGGAAAACTCAACTCCATTGATGAGAAAATAAACTATTTAGGTATATCAAATAACGCAATCTCTATTTTTTCCAAAACAGTAACCCTTCTAAATGAAAAGGATTATTTATTTGACAGAAGAGGTTTTTATTCAAATCCAAAAACAGAAAGATTAATTCAAGAAATCAATGGCACTAACTAAACAACAAATAAAACGAGTAGAAGAAGTTTTGAAAAACAGCTTACGAAATAAGTTTCAAAACTATAACCCTGAACCGTCATCAATGCCTTTTCACACACGACTTTTAGGCAAAGATAGAATGGCGTTGTTTTCGTTTATCCATTCCTTAAATACAAATTTTGGAACAACTATTTTTGAACCTGTTGCATTAGCGTTAGCCAGAACAACCTTTAAAGAGGCAAAGACACAATCCGTTGCAGGATCACAAATTAGCGAAGCGGCTCAAAGAGTTATCCAAGATATAATGGACGGCTTAACTGCCGCAAACTATGAACCTAATAAACCAGAAGAAGTTGAAGCAATTAGAAAAGTTGCTCAAGTAGGGAATATGAGGAAAGTAAAGCCTACCAAAGTGGATGTTTGGTTACATGGATATGACGAACAAATTTATCTCATTGACATTAAAACAGCTAAACCAAACAAAGGCGGTTTTAAAGAATTTAAGCGAACGCTTTTGGAGTGGACAGCCTGTGTTTTGGCTGAAAATCCAGAAGCTAAAATCAACACATTAATTGCTATTCCTTATAATCCCTATGAACCAAAACCTTATTCTCGCTGGACAATGAAGGGAATGTTAGATTTGAAAGCAGAGCTAAAGGTTGCAGAAGAGTTTTGGGATTTTTTAGGCGGAGAGGGATCGTATTTACAACTTTTAGACATTTTTGAACGTATCGGCATTGAATTACGACCTGAAATTGATAATTATTTTGCACGGTACATCTAACCGACATAAAATATAGAATAAACATATAAAACAAACGATAAGAAATAGCAACATAAATATATTTTCAACCATGAAAAAGATTATCCTTCAGTTTTTTTTCTTAATAATATTTTTCCACGTAGCACCGTCATTTGCTTCGTTATCTACGCCCACTCTCTCCTCGCCTTCTAATGGAAGTTCAAATCAAAATGCTAGAATAACACTTAGTTGGAACTCTGTCTCCAATGCAACAAATTATGAGTATAAAATAAGTACTGATGCGCAAATGCTAAATGCTACTACAGCAATTGTTAGCAGTAGTTCAGCAACGATATCAAATTTATTTTTTTCTACGACATACTATTGGCAGGTACGCGCTTTAAAAACCTCAAATCCTGCAGACTCATCAGCATGGTCTCCTATATGGAACTTTACGGTTTCAAACGGTGTTATTTCATTGAGTTCCCCCTCTAACAATGCAATAGATAGAAATCCTAATGTTACATTATACTGGAACTCAATAACCGGAGTGAGTTATTATGATTATGAAATAGATATTACGCCAAATTTCAATTCACCACTCTTAATTTCAGGATCGCGAACAGGTAGCTCCTTTACAACTTCTAATCTGTTATTTGGACAAACCTATTATTGGCGAGTTCGTGCCAGACACTCAAACGACATTGCAGATTGGTCAACAACTTGGAATTTCACCGTACTAACGGGACCTATTACCTTATCCTCTCCAAGTAACGGTGCGGTCAATCAAAATATTAATGTAACATTGTATTGGAATACCGTTAGCGGAATTAACTATTATGACTATCAATTAGATACAACACCGAACTTTAATTCACCGCTCTTATTATCTTCGTATAGAACAGGCAGTTCGTTATCTACATCCAATTTACTTTTTGGAAAAACGTATTATTGGAGAAT
>DUOL01000163.1 GCA_012838875.1 Bacteroidales bacterium
AAGCGTCTGTTTGTCTATATTTGAAATATTATCTGCATGTGTGTGCCACGTGCTTGTAAAGCCTGTTGAAGATTTTTTATCTTGATGAATAATATTAATCATCTTAATGTGAGCTAATTTATTAACGTAATAATGGTCATCGGTAATCGGATTTGCGGCTTCATTTATAAAATAATTTCCATATCCTAATTGATAAGCTTTACTCCACACTTTTGAAACAATTTCAGGGGCGTAAAAAGAGGAAAAGCCTTCATGATAAAAAGTTGCATTACTCCCCCCTACCATATCTAATAAAATACCATAATCTGCCTGATAATTCTCTTTAAACGCATTTTTAGCCCAATATTGCGACCCAAGTCCCCACCAATCGCCTTCTAAATTCTCACTAGCCGGCGTCCCATAATCTTCCGAGTCGAAAAAAATAATGTCTACTCCTATTGACGGATTTTTAATTCTTAACTGCCTTGCCACTTCTAGCAAAACCCCCACCCCGCTCGCTCCGTCATTCGCACCATCAATTGCCTTGTCACGCACCTTGGGATCCGGATCGTAATCGGCAAAGGGACGAGAATCCCAATGAGCCCCCAGCAAAATCCTCCGACTTGCCGTAGGATTAAACGAGCCAATGATGTTTGTCGATTTTAAGACCGATTTGTCATAAGCTACCGCATCAAAATTTTGAAGATATGCCGTATCACAATAAATTTGTAAAAGTGTAAAAAGTTGTTTTAAACACTTTTGATGAGCAACACTATTAGGAACTCTCGGTCCAAAATCGGTTTGTAATTTGACAAAATAAAAAGCGCTGTCAGCATTGAAGTCTGGTGCTTGCAATCCTACACTGACTGCATCGTCATCTGACTTCTTCTCCGTTTGCTGACGACACGAGCAACTCACTATAATTATTATTGAGAATAAAATAAATAGATTCTTTTTCATTTTTATTTTTTTTAGATTAAAGACAACAAAAATATTCCTTTTTCTTATTTTTTATTTGAAATTCCTAATTTTTATAATTTTATAACAACCTCGGTTCTTGATAAATGCACCTCAACAGCACCATTTTTAATAATAAATTACTCTACTACCTCCGAATCTAATTGTAAAGAGTAGAATTTGAAATAAGCTCCTTGTAACTGCATGAGTTCATCGTGCGTGCCGGATTCAACAATTTTACCATCTTCGATATAATATATTTTGTCAACTTGCCGTATCGTTGATAGCCGATGGGCAATGATAATTGCTGTTCTATTGCTTAGCAGGTTATTAATAGCTTGTTGTACAAATTGTTCCGATTCTACATCTAACGAAGAAGTAGCCTCATCTAAAATAAGCACCTGCGGGTCGTACAAAATAGCACGAGCAATACTAATTCGTTGTCGCTCGCCACCGGAAAGTCTCATGCCTCTATCCCCTATTATCGTATCATAGCCATTTTCCATTTCCATAATAAAATCATGGGCTTTTGCCATTTTAGCCGCTTCTATAATTTTATCTTGCGAAACATCATGACGTCCAAAAGCAATGTTTTGCGAAACCGTGTCGTGAAAAAGAATTATATCTTGATTGACTATGCCGAAAAGAGCTCTTAAATCACTAATTTTGTATAATTGTTGGGGTTTGCCGTCAATGAGTATCTCCCCCGAAGATAAATCATAAAAACGTGGTAATAAATCAACTAAAGTCGATTTACCGCTACCCGAAGGACCGACAATCGCAATTGTTTCTCCTTTATGCAAGGTAAAGCAAATACGATGTAAAACCTCAGTATGCTCATTGTAAGAAAAGGAGACCTCTTTGTACTCGATTTCGGATTTTAATTCTTTAATTGATAAAGGATTTTCGTGTTCAACGATTTTTTCTTCGCCGTCAAGGATTTTATAAATTCTTTGTGCCGAGGCTAATCCCTTTTGCACATTGTAAAAACAAGTAATCAAAGACTTGGCAGGAGGAATAAGTCGAGCAAATATGAGAATGTAAAAGACAAAAAATTCACCGCTGACATTATATTCTTGTATTACGAGATGCCCCCCAATGAAAAAAACAACCATCATGGTAAGAATTGCCATGATTTCCACAATGGGACCGGCTAATTCCGTGCGTATATAGATTTTCTTATACAATTTATAAAAATAGTGATTACGTTCTTTAAAGTTCTTTGAGGCATGCTCAATGGCATTATAAGCCTTAATAATTCTTAAACCACTGATTGTCTCTTCAAATACGGAAGATAATTTCCCCAATATTTCTTGTGCTTTGATAGACTTTTTTTTGATTTTTTTCCCAACTAAAGCAATTAGATAACCCGCAAACGGCAAAACTAAAAGTGCGATGAGGGTCAGCTGAGGACTAATCAGGAAAAGAGAAATTAAAAATAGAATAACCAAAAGCGGGTCGCGAAATAACAAAAATAACATTGAGACGATAGACCACTCCACCTCCTGAACGTCAGAACCAACTCTATTCATTAAATCTCCTTTTTTCTCTTTTGCATAAAAAGAGAGGGGAAGTATAATGAATTTATGATAAATATCTTCTCGCAAACTTTTTACAAATCCAACCCTAATAGGAGCCATAAAATAAAGTCCTAAATAACGAAAAAAATTGGATAAGAATGATAATACTATCATGGATAAGGCTACCGCAATAAGAGCTTGTATTTTGCCATGCGATATAATAATATGACTCATATAATAGTTAAAATAGTCGGTAACTGTCTGAGTTGTTAAGGCAAAACTCGGCTTCGTAGCAACGTAAGTAACCTTTTCAAAAAAAACGGACAGAAAAGGAACAACCATCGAAAGAGAAACTAACGAGAATAAAGAGTAGAAAATATGAGAAATAAAGATTAATAGAATATATTTCTTAAACGGAAAAATATAGCGTATTAATCTTAAAAGAAGTTTCATTATTTTTAATAATAGAAATTCTAAACTAGTTCATGAATAACTAATCCCGAACGTAATTTAGGTTCAAACCAAGTTGTTTTCGGAGGCATAATATTTCCGGAATCGGCAATATTTATCAGCTGTTGCATGGATACGGGATAAAGAGCGAAAGCTACTCGCATTTCCCCACTATCAACGCGTCTCTGAATTTCACCAAGCCCTCGAATACCTCCCACAAAATCAATTCGTGTATCGGTTCTTAAATCTTTAATATTCAATATTTTATCTAAGACTAAATTAGACAAAATCGTTACATCAAGCACACCAATAGGATCATTATCATCGTAAGTCCCCTCTTTTGCCGTCATCTTATACCAATTATTATCAATATAAAAACTAAATTCGTGTAATTTTGACGGTTTATAGATTTCCTTGCCCATTTTTTCAACGACAAAATATTGTGAAATTTTTTCAATAAATTGCTCCGTTGAAAGTCCATTAAGGTCTTTAACAACTCTATTATAATCAATGATTTGAAGTTGATTGTCAGGGAAAATCACTGCCATAAAGTAATTATACTCTTCATTTCCTGTATGGCTTGGATTTTTAGAACGTTTTTCACTACCGACTAATGCGGCGGCAGCAGTACGATGATGTCCGTCAGCAACGTATAAATAAGGAATTTCATCAGCAAAAATCTTTACAATCTCATCATTAATTGCTTTGTCGTCAATAACCCAAAAATGGTGTCCAAACCCGTCGTTCGTTACAAAGTCATACTCCGGTTTTTGCGTTGCGGTAATTTTTGAAACGATAGCATCAATTCTCTTATTCGCAGGATAAGTAAAGAAAACCGGTTCAATGTTTGCATTGGTTGTACGAACATGTTTCATCCTATCCTCTTCTTTGTCTTTCCGCGTCAACTCATGTTTTTTGATATTATTATTCAAATAGTCGTCAATATGAGTACAACCGACAATTCCATACTGAGTTCTACCATTCATGGTTTGCGCATAAATATAAAACTTTTCATCATCTTCTTTCTCAAGCCATTTTTTTGCTTTAAAAAGATTAAAATTCTCAATTACTTTATCATAGACTTCTTGCGAATGTTCGTCCGTTCCAACCGGCAGGTCAATTTCTGCCTTCGTAATGTGCAGCAAAGAATACGGATTATTATCTGCTTCTTGTCGAGCCTCTTCGGAATTAAGCACATCATAAGGACGTGACGCTAATTGTTGAACGATATTTTTCGGAGGACGCAATCCTTTAAACGGTTTAATGATAGCCATAATATTATGTATTTTAGATTAAAAATATGAATAGTGCAAAAATAGATAATAAATCAATATATAAGGTTAATAAAAACCAATACTTATAATAAGACCTATAAGTGAGGTTATTAAAATAAATCAATTATAAAAAAACAGCCTCTTTTAATCGGGATCTTCGTCTCGCGAATTGGATGTAGAACGTTGGAGCGAAGCTACCAACGAACCAATCATTTTAGTCAATTCCATCAGCTGAGTTCTTGAATATTCTCTTGCTTCATCATTAAGAACTGACATTTTAGATGCTATTTCGGTGTACACAACACATTCACGGATGGAACTTTTAGCCATTTTGAGATAATAAACGAATTGTGCCTTGTTCCTAGCCGAGCCTTCTGCCACATTAAGAGCAATAGATTGCGCTGATTTTATCAGAGCCTCAGCAATATTAATAGATTGTTGAGTCTGAAGAGTAGAGGTCGCCTCATATAACCATTGTACGTAATCTAAGGCTTTTGCATAAATTCGGAGGTCTTCAAATCTGAAAAAACTTACCGGGTTTTCTTGTTCCGCTGTCATAGTCTATTTGTTTTTTAATAAAAGGAGAATATATTTTTCAAAAATAGACATTTTTTTTAAATAAACAACTTTTTTTTCATTCATTTTTATTTTTTTAATAAAATTTTCACCTTTGTAAAATTATAAATTACAACAGTCTGATTTACAGTATAATACATTTTATTCTTAATCTTATAAAAAAACCATTTTTCTATCTTATAGTGTTTTTTGTAAAAAAATATAATAAATAAGCACTATTATTCGATGAAAATTAACAGAATTTGAAAATGAGCATCTCCATTTTTGTTGGTTATTTTTCTGACTTATACCTTTTTGCAGAATTAGAATAATTATAATTTTAATCAGGGCGTGCCCCCTCGCTTCGCTCGGGGTCGGTCTCCGCCTCCAAGTCCGCAGGAAGGAGCTATGAATAGCATAGTCGAAAAAGGAGCTTCTAAAGGCGCTCTTTTTCTCCTTGCTCTTCAAAGCTC
>DUOL01000164.1 GCA_012838875.1 Bacteroidales bacterium
GTGCCAAAATAATGTTGGATAGAAAAGAGATGCCGAGTGTGCCAAACTTCCCGATACTACTCCACACCATCCCTGTAATGGTATGTTGTTTTAAACTTTTACTCATCTGATTTTGCTTACTCTTTTAGAGTTGAGACCAACTCACAAATGTAACTTTTAGGGTTTGACATTGATTTAACAGTGCAAAATTACTAAAAAATATTCTATTGGTGTTAGACAAGTAAGTTTTACGATACTTTATAACTTTCTGAATTGAATTTTTGTACCTTTGCATATTAATTTTTTTACAATGAAAAAGATAATTTTTGTGATTTTTATTTGTCTGTTTCAGCTCTGCAGTATTGGCTCTATGATGGGACAAGCTCAACCTCAACCTTCTAAAACAGAGAAGAAACCGGTGTTTATTCGGGATAGATTTATGTTTGATTTTCATCACTCTTTTTGGATGAATGCACCGAAACGGATATCTCCCCAAAAATTTAATCCGGGATTTACGGTTTCGGGCATGTGGGATTTTTTATTGCCGAATAAAGCGCCTATTTCTTTCGGGCTGGGAGTCGGTTTTTCATACTATACTCATTTTTCTAATGCAATGTTGAAAAAAGACGGTTCGGGAATTATGCAATATTACGTCATTCCGGAGAATATTGATTTTTCTGAAAGTAAAGTAACTTATAATAATATAAATATTCCTTTTGAGGTTCGCTATCGTCATCATTCAGGGTTTAAGGTTAGTCTCGGTATGCGATTAGGGCTCACTACCGGGATTAGTTATCGTTATAAAGGTTTAGACCCTTTGGGTACCGGTGCGAGAATGAATTATAAGAGCTACGAAGTGTATAATAAAGCGAAATTTAATTATGATATTTACGCAAGAACAGGTTGGAAAGCACTTGGTGTCTATTTCTGTTATCAGGTTACTAAAATATTCGATGCTAATAAAGGACCCCAGATTTATCCTATGACAGTAGGAATTACCGTGAATTTCTTTTAATTTGGGGCTAATTTCTATCCCTAATTAGCAAAAGAAACCCAAGTTTTTTGTTTTTATTTACGTTATTAATAATGAAGGACGAAATACAAAAGCAGAAGGAGCTACAAGAACTTATTGAACAATGTATTTCTAAGAAACGCAAGGCTCAATATAAGTTTTATAAGCGATTTTACAGTTCTTTATTTGCTGTTTGTGTTCGCTTTGCAAAAAATAACGAAGAGGCTGAAGATATGTTAAATGAAGGTTTTTTAAAGATTTTTGATAATTTGGATAAGTATCAGGCTACCGGTTCGTTCGAGGCATGGCTTAAACGAGTTGTGGTGAATACAGCCATTGATTATCAAAGAAAATATAAAACAACCGAGCATAATGTTGTCGAGTACGATCTTCTCCCTGATACGCAAATGCCTGTGGAAGATAATAATGCGTTGAGTAAAATGTCGAGTGATGAACTTTTACAATTAATACAGGAGCTGCCGCCGATAAGCAAGCAGGTTTTTAATCTCTATGTTTTTGAAGATTATTCGCATGCGGAAATCGCAGTCCTACTCAATATCAAAGAGGGAACTTCGCACTGGCACCTCAATTTTGCTAGGAACAAATTAAAGGAGAAAATTAATAGCTTAAATTAGAAAAATGGAACAGTTCGACAAAATTATTAAAGAGAAAATAGGCGAAAAAGAGTTCCCTTTTCGTATGTCGGCATGGAAGAAATTTTGTGTGAAAGCAGGAATTAAACATGGACTCTCAACGTTACAGTTAACGGCTCTGATTTCAGGCGGTTTACTCGCAACAGGGGGCGGTGTCGCAATTTTGTATCATCACTTTCAGCCAACCTCTCCTAAGCCTACCGAAATTCCTGTAGTGGCAGTTCAGAATGAGGAGGCAGATATTACGGACACCTCTTTAGTCATTGTCGAAGCTACACCGATAGAAACGGCGGCAAGTGAGCAGCCGGTAGAAAAAAACGATATAGAAAAATCCGATTTTAATAAAGTTCAAGAGGTTGAACCTATTAAAGCCGAAACTATTGAAACAGCTACAGATAAAAATCCTGTGCCGACAAAAGCTCCTAAAGAGGTCGAAAAACCTAACAATGATAAATGGAAAATATCCATTATCAATCCGGATACGATTAAAGAGAATTAGAGGTTTTAAAAGCTTTTTAAAGTTTTCTTCCGGGGTATACTTTTAGTGCTTCCGCAAGGCATTTCATTGCTTCAACCAAATCCTCCACATTTAAACAGTAACTGATGCGTACTTCGTCTTTTCCTTCACCCTTAGAGGAGTAAAAGCCTGTTGCAGGTGCTAACATGACCGTTTTGCCGTTATGGTTAAAATCTTCTAATAGCCATTGGCAGAAGAGGTCGGAGTCATCGATAGGTAGTCTTGCGGCTACATAAAATGCTCCTTTAGGTGTTGGACAAAAGCAGCCGGGCATAGCATTAATAGCTTTTACAACAGTATTTCGTCTTGCCAAGTAGTCCTTAATCACTCTGTCAAAATAGACTTTTGGTGTATCTACGGCAGCTTCAGCGAGAATTTGTCCGTAGGTTGGGGGACTTAATCGGGCTTGAGCGAATTTCATAGCGGTTGCGTAAAGTTCTTTATTTCTTGTAATGAATGCGCCTACGCGTACGCCACAAGCACTGTAACGTTTTGATACAGAGTCTAATAAAACGACATTTTGTTCGATATTAGAGAGTTGCATAACCGAAAAGTGTTCTGCTCCGTCGTAACAAAATTCACGATAAACCTCGTCCGCAAATAGGAAAATATCATATTTTTCTATAATCTTGCTTAATGCAATGAGTTCTTCTTTGGAGTACAAGTAACCCGTAGGATTGTTCGGATTACAAATCATAATTGCCTTTGTTTTGGGCGTAATGATTTTTTCA
Organism: Bacteroidales bacterium; assembly: GCA_012838875.1. GTDB lineage: Bacteria > Bacteroidota > Bacteroidia > Bacteroidales > WCHB1-69 > DUOL01. The sequence goes on from DUOL01000164.1 coordinate 2,893, forward strand.
AACTCTTCAATCGGAGGTAGGGCAAATCCTGTTTCAATAGTTGAGTAGATAGGTTTAACTTTTACGCCGCAAGATTGTGCAAAACCGTTATAATTGGCATAAAAGGGTTCAGGGATAATAACTTCGTCATCAGGGTCAAGGCAACTATTGAAAGCAAATAAAATAGCTTCGGAGCCGCCGTTCGTAACGATTATTTCATTTTCGGTAATATTAATCCCGACACTATTGTAATATTGTGCTAATTTTTTGCGATAGCTCAAAATTCCGGCTGAATGGCTGTATGCAACCACTTTTAAATCAGCTTGTTTAACGGCATTTATAGCTCCTTCGGGAGTTTCAATGTCGGGTTGACCAATGTTGAGGTGATAAACATGTATTCCCTTTTGTTTAGCAACGTCTGCGTACGGAACCAACTTTCTAATCGGAGATGAGGGCATCTCTAACCCTTTTTTTGAAATTTTCGGCATAATTTTTAATTTTTATAATTCTTCTTTTATTTCTAATAATATATTTTTGACTTTTGTGAGTGTATCTGCGATTTTGGCATTTCTGGTCTCTTTCTCCAAATTATTTTTCATCGCATCTTTTGCTCCTTGAAGCGTATATCCTTTTGTTTTAGTAAGGTAGTGAATTGTACGAATTGTTTCAATGTCGTTTAAGGTAAAATATCGATTCCCTTTTTTGTTTTTATAAGGTTTTATTGTATCAAACTCTTTTTCCCAATACCGCAATAGTGAGGTGTTCACTTCAAACATCTCTGCTACTTCCCCAATTGAAAAATAGACTTTTTTAATCTCTTCTTGCATTTTATCATCTATTTTTTTACAAAAATTGCCTGTTTTCCGTCATAATTTACAAAATAGTTTCCTTTAGTCAAATCCGAAACGTCAACTGTTTTTGCTGTTCCGCTTTTTACAAAAAAACCGTTTTCCGTAATTATTTCATAATGAACGACATCACTAAACTCTAATTCGGAAGTTACTCTCATCTTTCTATTCTTAATCTCTACATATCTATTAGGAATTTTAGCCTTAATAATCGGCGAAATCAAAATTTTCCCATCTTTTCCTTTCTCTTTCATTCTAAAGAAATTAATCCCTGAATTTACTACTGGCGGAAAAGTATTAAAAGCCATATTTGCCGGCGTTCCAAGCTCTTTAACCACAATCCAACGACCGTAAACAAATTGCTCGATAGTATAATATTTCAGAGAATCGAGTTCTTTAATATCCCAAGTAATTAAGCGTGTTTTTTTTACAAAATTAAAAGAGGGCAACGCAAACTCCCGTTCTACTATTAAATTGGAAGAATTGACAATAATAGGCGAACATTCTTCGCTGTGTTGCATCTGAATAGTGATAAGTTGCTGATTGACATAACCTTTCAGCGGAATCTCAAAAGAGTTAGAATTATGGGCAAAATCGACTTCACGACCATTCACAAGGAGTTTTTTCACACAAAAACCATCATCAATAGAAGGGTTCAGAACAACCAGATTTTTCCCTGTATATTTCCCCTCAATTACTGTATAATTCTCATTATCAATATCATTATCTTGAGGAAATAGATAATTTGTCGATAAAAAAAGTAGTAAAAAAAGAGAGAAAAAACGTTTCATTTATCTTTTTAAATGATGATTGCAACAATTGTAATTTATGTGCAAAGGTAATACAAAAAGTGCAATTTTTCTATAAAAAGGAAATTTAATGTTTAGTTTTTTATAGAGCAGTTTTTTCTTATAATTTTATTCATTACGAACGCAACGCACGGAGTAAGCTTTGTGGGCCTGGTCTGAGTCAAATCCTAACACTGCTTCGTTGTATTTTATAGTATAGCGAATGGAGTATTCATTTTTGTTACCGGTAGTAGTCCACATATAACTATCTTCGCCGAAATTGAAGTAGCCACTGTTGTAGAACCCCGCAGGAACGCTGGAAAAGCCGGTCGAATTATTGGCGGTAAGGTCGTTCCCAACTGTACAAGTGCCGTCGTGACTATTCCAACCTGAAGATGAAGCTAAAGCTTTAGCTAAGTTTTGGTCATTATCATTACAATGGTGAGAAGGTTCTAACTGCAGAGTGTCTCTCAGATCCCACCACTCCAAACTACTAGGCAAGTGCCAGCCGTCGGGGCAAATACCCTGCACACCGCTTGGATTATTACTGCTACACTCTTCATTATACAATGCGGCAGCTAAATTATATAAATAACCATAGGTCGAAACATTACTTGAATTATTATTAGGATAGTAGCGGTAAGGAGTGGAAGAATTAGTGGAAGTTCCTAGTAAAATATCTGTTCCATCGGCATATTTTGTTGTGCGTAAATTCTCTCTCATCCAACATTGAGAACCAATTATTACCGTCTTATAAACATTTCCGTCTCTATCGGTAACTGTTCCGCAATTAGGAGGGAAATCCGGTGTTGTAAAACTCACTTCATTGCCGTATGCCGTACCGATGTCATTGGTAGCATAAGCACGTACGTAGTAGGTTGTGTTAGGCGTCAAATTGGTAATATTACTTGTAAAAGTACCTAAATTGTTTCCGTCTGTCGTGTGAGGGTCAGTGGTTGTCGGATTTTGGGAAGTACTCCAGCAAACACCGCGAGCTGTAACGGGGCTGTTACCGTCAAAGGTTACATTCCCGCCGGAAGTCGCAGTAACAGAGGTGATATTTGAGATAGTGTTGGTTGTGAGAATAGCGATATTAAACTTACCGTTAGGAATACTGATACCCGGTATAATGACCCATTGAGAATCTCCTAAAAAAAGTGTATCACAATTACCTACACGTAATGAAGCGTAGTTTTCCAAGAAAATCTTCGTTACTGCGTCGTTTGGGTCGGTTGGGGCTGCGAGGTCTTTAATCTGTTTATTTCCGCCACGGTTTCCTAAAGTTAAGACGCTGTCAAGGTTTTGTATTTCAGTAGTTACGTAGCCGGCATCGTTGTCAAAAGCACTTACTTTGGTCGGTTTATTTTGCAAGGAATCATATTCGTATCCCCAAGCAAAAAATCGCGGGTCGGTTTCAGTAGCAGGGGTTACGTAGCCGACATCGTTAATAAAAGCACTTACATGGGTCGGTCTATGTCGCAAAGAATGATAATTATAGTTCCAATCTGTAAACAATGGGTCGGTTTCGTCAGGAAAGACTGTTAGCGTTTCTGCTGTTTTTGCATGAAAAGCATAGGGAACGGTCAATATTTGATTCGTGTTGGTATAGGTGTAGTTAGAACCGCCGTTCAAGTCTATCTCCGTTCGGATATAGTAAGTTCCATTTTCCCATTGAATAGTCGCTATTGCTCCGGAA
>DUOL01000165.1 GCA_012838875.1 Bacteroidales bacterium
AAGGAGAAAAAGAGCGACTTTAGAAGCTCCTTTTTCGACTATGCTATTCATAGCTCCTTCCTGCGGACTTGGAGGCGGAGACCGACCCCGAGCGTAGCGAGGGGGCACGCCCTAATTAAAATTAAAACTATGATTCTGTATTAAAAGATACAAGTCAGGAAATATCTTTTTCTAAATTAATAAAGTGCGTAAAGTGATTTTATTTTTTGACTATCTTTGCCACTTAAAAGAACATACATGAATATAGCCGTTATTTTAGCCGGAGGAATCGGCAGTAGGTTAGGGTATGAGTTCCCTAAGCAATTTTTTAAAGTTGCCGGAAAGAGCGTAATTGAACATACTATTGATGTTTTTGAGAATAATCAGCTGATTGACGAGATTGCGGTTGTGGTTCATGCTGCCTATACGTCAACGGTTGAGACGATGGTTTTAAATAACGGGTGGAAAAAGGTGCGAAAGATATTAAAAGGCGGAGTGGAACGCTATGAGTCGAGTCTTGCTGCCATCAGTGCATACGAAGATGATTTGAATCATAATCTCATTTTTCATGATGCGGTTCGTCCGATGCTGAGTCAACATATTTTGAACTCTGTTGTTGCGGCATTGGAAAAATATAATGCCGTTGATGTAGCCGTACCTTCTACCGATACCATTATTAAAGTAGATGAAAGCGGAGAGTTGATAGAGAGTGTGCCCAACAGAAAATATTTGATGCGAGGACAAACACCGCAAGCGTTTAAACTTCACACCATTAAAAAGGCTTATGAAATTGCGTTGCAAGATCCCGAATTTTCTTCTTCAGACGATTGCGGTACTGTCGTAAAATATCTTCCTAACGAAAAAGTGTTCGTCGTTGCCGGTGAGGAAGCCAATATGAAATTGACTTATAAAGAAGATACCTATCTGTTGGACAAGCTATTCCAGCTCCGGTCGGCAAATTTGCATACAAAAGTGGATTATCATCTGCTTAAAGGAAAAGTGATTGTTATTTTCGGAGGCAGTTCGGGCATAGGACAAAAAATGGCAGAGATAGCTCAAGAATACGGAGCACAAGTTTTTTCTTTTTCTCGAAAATGTTCTCAAACCGATATTGCCGACAAAAATTCGGTTAAGGAGGCTTTGCAAAAAGTATATAATATAACGCAACGCATTGATTATGTGGTTAATACGGCGGCTATTTTAAAGAAAGAACCCCTTATGAACATGAAGCAAAGCACGATAGAGCAAATGATACGTACCAATTATGATGGAATGGTCAATGTTGCAATAGAAAGTTATCCATATCTAAAAGAGAGTAAAGGGCAACTGTTACTCTATACTTCAAGTTCATATACGCGAGGTCGAGCATTTTACAGTATCTATTCTTCCACCAAAGCCGCAGCGGTCAATTTCACGCAGGCGTTGGCTCAGGAATGGGAACCGGCAGAAATTAAAGTTAATGTTATTAATCCGGAAAGAACCAAAACGCCGATGCGTGTGATGAACTTTGGGAATGAACCCGATTCCACGCTCTTATCTTCCGAAGAAGTTGCCGAAGTCTCGCTTCAAACTCTGCTGTCCGACTTTACCGGACAGGTTATTGACATTAAACTAAGAAAAACTAATAGCTAATTTATAGGTGTGCAAATTATGAATAAAAAAAATATATTGGTTTTCCCTTGTGGTTCGGAAATAGGGTTGGAGATTCACCGCTCCCTGAAAAATTCCCTACATTTTAATCTAATTGGCGGCAACAGCACAGATGACCATGGCAAATTTGTCTTTAATCAATATATAGACGACATTCCCTTTATTAGCTCCCCGAACTTTATTTCCAAATTAAAAGAAATCGTAAAAATACATCATATTGATGCTATCTATCCTGCAATGGATGCCGTTATCACCTTGTTGAAGGAACATGAGAAAGAGTTGGGGTGTAAAGTTATTGCTTCTTCCGTAGAAACTGTAAATATTTGTTTGTCGAAAACTAAAACATACAAAACGCTCAAACATATTATTGATGTTCCGGAAATTTACCCCAAAGAGGAGATAGATAGATTTCCTGTTTTTTCAAAACCTGATATCGGTTACGGTTCGCGAGGGGCAAAACTAATTAAAGATAAATTAATGCTCCAAGCTCACGCCGCAGAGTATCCGAACAATATTTTTTGTAGTTTTTTGCCAGGACCTGAATATACAATTGATTGTTTTACAGATAGATATGGAAAGTTGCGTTATTTCGCTCCACGTCTACGAAAAAGGATTATGAACGGCATCAGTGTTCATACCGTTCCCGTTCCCGATACTGCTGCAAAATTCGAAAATATTATCCGTAAAATCAACGATACCATCTCTTTTCAAGGAGCATGGTTTGTTCAACTGAAAGAAGACGAAAACGGAACTCTATTCTTATTAGAGGTTGCCGCAAGATTGGGTGGGTCGTCGTCCCTATTCAGAAACAAAGGCATTAATTTTGCTATGCTCACGTTGTTCGACGCTTTTGGTTATGATGTTGAAATTATTGAAAATCAATACTATATTGAATTAGACAGAGCTTTGAATAACAGATATAAAATTGATATTTCTTACGATGAGGTTTTTGTTGACTTTGATGACTGTATTCTTCTTGAAAAAAAATATTTCAACTTAGATATGATGAAATTTCTCTTTCAATGCCTCAATGAAAACATAAAAATCACTTTACTTTCCAAACATAAAGATGATTTAAACGAACAATTAGCTCGATTGAAGATAGAGGGACTTTTCACCCGCATTATCCATCTTAAGCAGAATGAGCAAAAATCAGCTTATATTGATAATCCGCATGCAATATTTATAGACGACTCTTTTGCCGAAAGAAAAGAGGTCGCTACAAAGCTCGGAATTCCCGTTTTTAGTTTAGATATGCTCGAATGTCTTTTAAAATAATTGAATATGGAACATTCAGACCTTGATTTTATCTGTCCTTACGGAAACGAAAAACTTAAAAGAGTTCAACACGAACTTTTAGAATTATTCAAAGAGATAGATGCTCTTTTTAAAAAAAATAATATCCGTTATTTTCTGATTTACGGAACTTTATTAGGTGCCGTGAGACATCAGGGTTTTATTCCGTGGGACGATGATTTGGATATTGCCGTTTTCAGAGAGGATTACGACCGTGCTATTGGGATACTCAGAAAATCGCTTTCCGATAAATATATTGTTCATGACAAATTAACCGATACTGTCTATTGGTGCGATTTTAGCAAAATCAGATATCGAAATTCGACTGCAAAGAATGAGATTTGGCTCAATGACAATAAATATAAATATAAAGGTATTTGTTTAGACATATACCGTTGTTGGGAAACTCCCTGCTCAAAGTTCCGAAAAAAACAAAACCGAAGCAAGGAGCATGCCAAATTTGCCCTTATGAATCTCTCTGCTTCCAAAAACTTAGGTGCAAAAACAAAGGCTTTATTCAAATGTATTACTCCGTTGTTCTTCTATTTTTATTACTACTTTCTTGATACCATATCAAAAAAAGAGATGAAATATATTTGTGATCCTGCCGACTTTAGCGTTCCTCTTAAGAAAGAACATTTGTTGCCTTTACGTGAAGGCTTTTTTGAGGGTGTTCCGGTTCTTCTTCCGGCTGATGCCGAAGCTATTTTGGCGGACAGATATGCCGATTTTATGAAAATTCCACCAAAAGAACAGCGTTTACCGCATTACAGCACGGTTGAATTTTACGATGAATAACTCTTTATTTTAGCCAGATTATGTCTATTTCCGAAAATCAAGAAAACAATCCGTTAGTAAGTATCTGCACCCTTGTTTACAACCAGGAAAAGTTTTTAAAGCAATATTTAGAAGGAATTTTTTTACAAAAAACAACATTTTCATTTGAAATCTTAATCCACGACGACGCTTCTACCGATAATTCGGGAAATATTATTCGGGAGTATCAAGCGTTATATCCTGATATTATCAAGCCAATCATACAAACGGAAAATCAATACTCCAAGGGGGTTGATATCAATCTAACCTATAATTTCCCTCGCGTTAAAGGCAAATATATTGCTATTTGTGAAGGAGACGATTATTGGACAGATCCTTTAAAATTGCAAAAACAGGTTGATTTTCTCGAGGCTCATCCGGAATACAATCTCTGTTGCCATGATTGGCAAGTACTTTACGATGAACAAATTCTCCCCTCGCCGGTACACAATATTTACACCAAACCGCTCTCTTTCACTTTTGCGACCCTTCCGTGGGTCTGGATTACCAAAACTGCAACATTGATGTTCCGTAGTAATGCGTTTGATTTCAACCTCTTATCGCGTTATAGGTACGGACGAGACGTACATATTGTCTATCATGCTCTCACAAATGGGAAAGGCTTTTTTATGCCCGAAGTGATGGCTGCTTATCGAGTTCATAGCGGCGGCATTTGGAGCAAACACGATGCCAATAAGAAAAACAGAGTAACCTACGAATTATATAAGGAACTTTATTCATTCGAAAAAAATAAAGCGGTCCGTAAGCGTTATATGAATGCTACGTTGGCTTACTTCAACGGATTGTTGTTCAATAAGAAAGAATGGAAAAGGATTGCCCGAAACAGTCGATTATACGCCGAAGCGTGGAAAAATATAAGCGATTTTAAAGATGTGCTTTTTTGTCTTGGAGGACTTATTCCCACCAACTGGGTCAAATGGGTTATGAAAACTTTTAAGATTTAATTTTCTTACTTTAAAAGTTTTATAAAAAATCATTCAGAGTAACGCATTGTCGAAGTCAGGAAAATTTATCTTTCCATAGCTTTATTTTTCAAATCTTTTGGCATTTTTTCAATTGCATATCGTAATGCTGTACGTGGCATAGTAGCTTTGTTTTTAATCACATATTCAAAAATTTCTTTTTGGTTTGCTTCACTTGCAACTTTTAACATCCAACCATAACCTTTTTGTACTAAATCGTCCTTATCCAGTAGCAGGATATCCGCAATTTCTAGTATCTCGCTGAGAAATTTCCCCTTTTTGGCTGGTTTAATTAAAGTTACTGATGAAGCCCGGCGTAGCCATCTATTATCTGATTTAGCTAAGTCTTTTAATCTCACTAAATACTCAGGATACATCTCAATAAATTCACCAATTGTATGATTACATAATTTATCACATGAAGCCCAATTATTGACATAATTATTAATCCATTTCTCAAATATTTGAAAATCTCCAGATTCGTATTTTTTATGAATATAGTATGACCAATTACAGGCTATAAATGATTCTTCGATAAATCCTGATTGCCATAAAATCTCGCAGAGATCAAATATTTCTGATTTTGTTTTAGAATCAATAAGTTTAAAATACTCCTTACTAATTTTGTTTACAGTTGGAGTTTTGACTCCATAACATTTTATCTTTTCTTTAAAGAAATTTTGACTTGTTGCCTGACTTTTCTCGTCAATACTATGTTTTAATTTAGTTCGAATTTCATCTATTATACTTTTCATTTTGAGTTCATTGTTTATCTGCGAAACGGCTTTCTTAGCATGCGGTACAACATTTTATTTACTAAACAAAGATATAACAAAATACAACATTCTATATATCAACAATTTAAAAAATGTTAAATTTTGAGTGACGAAGTCAGGAAATACCGGACTGAAAGGATTTCGCTTTCGCTATGTATTACTTTTTTTCATCATTGATAACGTAGTTTTTAATAGCTCCCTTAAAATAAGCTTTAACTTCATTATCTTCGTCATCACTGCCGGTAAAATTAAATGTATATGTGCTTCCTGTTTTGGATATCTTTAATGTACCTTTAGGTATTTTAACACGCTCAGTAGTATAACCGTTCCAATCGGCTTCTTCCAAGAGTATTCTACAATCCATAAAAAAATTTGTTGTCAAATTAAGTTGCACGTTCGGATATGTTCCACTGGGAAGTGTATAAGTTGAATCAGGTAAAAACAATGATAGTCGCATCCCTACTCCCTTACCCACAAACTTCTTTTCCCCAGAATCATAAGTTATCGTACTGGGAGCAAAACCGATGTCATATACGGAATAAAAAGGGTATGCCGCATTCCGTATGACCACCATCTTATTGGTCGTGTAGTTTTTTCCTTTGTAGTTAACATAACCGCCATCTACTTTAGGAGGTTCATCTTTTTTACAGCTCGCTATTACGAGAGCTAACATCATGACAAATAACAATTTTTTCATAATTAATAATTTTTTAAAAAGCCTACTCTTATTGGTTTTCGGCAATACCAAGTAATATATTTAATTAAATAAAATTCTTATTTTTAAAATTTTACGAATTGAAAAAATTGTTTTATATGTGTTAGTTAGAGAAACCATTTTAATTAAGTAAAATTAAAAATAGGTTATTAAATTTATTTTTTCTTTTTAGAGGAGGTGGTCAATAATATCTTCTACAGAAATTCCTTCGGCTTCCGCCTTGTAATTCTTAATAATTCTATGTCGTAAAATGTTGTGAGCTACCGCTTTAACGTCTTCGATGTCGGGCGAATATTTGCCATTAAGGACGGCATGGGTGCGTGCTCCGATAATAAGGAACTGCGAAGCGCGAGGACCTGCACCCCAAGTCAAGTACTCATCAGCCCAAGGGTGTGCCTGCGGCGTCTTCGGACGCGTAATGGTAGCGAGGTTGACCGCATATTGGTAAACGTTGTCGGCGATAGGAATTTTCTGGAGCAACTTTTGATAGAAAATAATATCTTCGGCGGTAATAATCTGTTGAGGTTCAGCCATATCCCCGTGAATCGTGCGTTTAACAATATCTACTTCCTCGTTGAAAGAGGGGTAATCTAAGTAGATATTAAACATAAAACGGTCTTGTTGGGCTTCGGGCAACGGATAAGTTCCCTCTTGTTCAATCGGGTTTTGCGTAGCCAAAACAAAAAACGGGTCGGGGAGTTGATAAGTAATAGCGTTCATACTTACCGACCGTTCTTGCATTGCCTCAAGGAGCGCCGACTGCGTCTTCGGCGGAGTACGGTTAATCTCGTCCGCTAAAACGATATTTGCAAAAATAGGTCCTTTCATAAATTTGAATTTCCTATTCTCATCCAAAATTTCAGTTCCCATAATATCCGAAGGCATTAAGTCGGGGGTAAATTGAATACGGTTATAGCTCAGATTCATTGTTTTGGAAATGGTAGTAATGATGAGCGTTTTAGCTAACCCGGGCACACCGATTAGCAAAGCATGGCTACGACTAAACATTGCCATTAAAATATTTTTAACCACATCATCTTGTCCGACAATTACTTTTCCAATTTCTCTTTTAATGTCGGCATACTTAGCTACGAAGCCTTCAATTGCTTCTACATCGTTGTTGAAATTTAGATTCGCCATCGCATTTTTTGTTACGTTATTATTTAGACTATGGAATGTTCCATTTTTCTATAAATGGGCAAAATTTATAGGTCTCATCAATTTTTATATTTGTCGTTTTTACTTTATTTTTTAACCATTTGTCGATTATTTTTCGCTTTTTATTTTCTAAAGCGGCACTTTTTATAGCGTCATAATCTTCAGTAAGATTTGCTTTGTGTGCGGCTGTTTTCGATTTAAGATAGATAATTCGGTAGGCGATGTTGCCGTCAACGGTAACGTATGGAATAGGAGAGGAGTATTCGCCCGGAATCAATTTGTTAATTGTTGCAAATGTTGACTCGTCCATGGCGTTTTTTTCAAATTTCATGGAGCCGCTATAAGGGTTCACTACCCAGCCACCGCTATTTTTATTCATGTCATCGGAATATTTGAAAGCGGCATCGCTAAAGTCTAACTTCTGCGTTATAATCAATGAGCGAATACTGTCGAGGTAATTAATAGAAGCAACTTGTTGGTCGGGGGAGGGTTTGGGTTGAAGCAAAATATGGGCTACGTTAATTCTATCGCCTTTACGTTCAATCATTTGTATGATATGATAGCCTGCTTTAGTTTGTACGACGTTAGAAATTTCTCCGGATTTAAGTTTAAAGGCGGCGGCTTCAAATTCGGGGTAGAGAGTTCCGCGCTCGAAGAAGCCGAGTTCGCCACCTTTAGAAGCACTGCCGGGATCATCAGAGTAGAGACGTGCTAACATTGAAAACTTTTCGCCACGAAGAATACGCTCACGAAAAGTGAGTAGTCTTTCTTTAATCTCAGCTATCTCTTCTTCGCTAATAGGAGGAATTTTAACAATATGACCAAACTCGTAAGTGGCTTCAACCGTGGGTAAACTGTCGTAGGGAATCTTATCGAAAAAGTTCTTTATTTCCGTTGGCGTAATCGTGATATTTTCCGTTAAACTTCGCTCAATCTCATCTATAATCATCTGCTCACGCATCAAAACACGCATATCCTTTTTTATCTGGTCTATCGACTTCTTATAATACTCTTCTATAATTCTCACATCGCCGCCGATTTGCTGTAAAAGATAGGAAATCCGAGCATTTAATTGGTCTTCAACCTGTTGGTCGGTTATAATAACACTATCTAAAAGCGCTTGATGTACCATCAATTTTGCAATTATCTTCTGTTCTAAGATATTGCATTTAATTTCGTCTTCATTATCAACAACATAGTATTGAGACGCATAATCGGAATAACTCTTTTCGATATCCGATTTCATAATAATCTCTTTTCCGACTATGGTTACAATCTTGTCAACACTTATAGGTTGTGCAAATATTATTAAAGTGCTGATTGTTAATATTATGAAAAGAGTTAGTCGCTTCATTTTTCTATTTTTATCGTTTGAGAAATAGTAATTACAATTTTTTTCAAACGAACTGCGAAATTACAATTTTTTTTCGAGATTATAAAGAAAAGGAGTTTGGTTTTTTGAAAAACTTAAAATCTATCACTTTCTTTCAGATATGCTTTTTTACTATTTTTGCAATTAGTCGTTAAAATTATAAATATGAGTGAAGAGTATTTCGAGCAGTTTCCGTCTCCTTGTTATATTATGTTTGAGGAGGCTTTAGAGGCTAATTTGCAACTTCTTGATTTGGTGCAACGTGAAGCAGATGTTTCTATTATTTGTGCTTTAAAAGGTTTTTCTTTTTGGCATTCTTTTCCTTTGATAAAGCACTATTTACAAGGGGCGGCGGCAAGTTCGGTTAATGAAGCACGATTAATAGTGGAAGAGATGGGTTGTGAAGCTCATACTTATTCGCCGGTTTACACGGATGAGGAGTTTGAGCATTATCTTGTCTATAGCAAATTTCTTACTTTCAATTCTTTACATCAATGGAGTAGATTTAGGGATAGGGTTTTGGCATTTCCTCGTAAAAAAATTCGTTGCGGGTTAAGGGTGAACCCTGAATTTTCGGCGGTGAAGACGGCTTTGTATAATCCTGCGTTGCCAGGTTCGCGTCTGGGGATTTTGGCGGAGCAGATGCCCAAGCAGTTGCCCGAAGGTATAGACGGACTTCATTTTCACGTACTTTGTGAAAATGATAGTTATGCTTTAGAGAAGTGCCTCTCCGTTTTTGAGGCTAAGTTCTCGCATCTTATAAAAGAGTGTAAGTGGGTTAATTTTGGCGGTGGGCATCTTATCACGGCGGAAAATTATGATATTCCTCACTTAATTGAGTTGTTAAAAGGTTTTAGAAAGCGTTATCCCAATATCGAAGAGCTTATTTTGGAGCCGGGTGGGGCTGTGGGTTGGCAAACAGGGGTGCTCGTTTCTACGGTGGAGGATGTTATTGAAAATCAAGGAGTTCTAACCGCTCTTTTAAATGTTTCTTTTGCGTGCCACATGCCTGATTGTCTTGAAATGCCTTATAAACCGGCAATTATCGGCGCCACTGATCCTGACGAAAATAGTAAATTTATCTATCGTATGGGGGGAAATTCCTGTCTTGCCGGCGACTTTATGGGCATGGGCGATTATGCTTTTCCGCTTCCGTTAGAAATAGGCGATAGAATAGTTTTTGACGATATGATACACTACACGATGGTAAAAACTACCTTTTTTAATGGCGTAAAACATCCTGCTATCGGAATTGTATATAAGGACGGAAGTTTTGAATTGTTACGCCAACCTGATTATCAAGCGTATAAAGATAAGTTGGGGTAAAAGGTTAAAAGTCAAAGCCGACAGAGAAAAGAAACATTCCTTTTTTATCGTAAATTTTAAAATCTTCTAAGCCCCACGCATAATCTAAACGTATAAAATAACCCAGCACGGTTGCACGTAGCCCGCTACCGAAGCCAATGATAAAAGGCTCGACTTGTCGTTTGATTTTTATGCTGTTCGTTTGATTGGGGCCCCAATAGATATAACGTGTATATAGACAATTATCTTCAGAATAGGGAGTTAAACCTGTCCATGCAGTTCCGATATCGGTAAAGGCAATCAGCTGAATGGAATTTAAAAATCCGCTATGAAGTTTTTTTCGAGCAAGAAGTTGAACGATAGGGAGTCGCAACTCCGTGCTGAAAAGGATAAATGAGGTGCCGTTTCGTATATTTTGTTCAAAGCCTCTCATGTTAGTAGCCAAAGTTTGATAGGCGTAGTCTTTAGTAATATCTACCCAAATATTTCTATTAAATTTTGCAAATAGCCAATTATCAACGCCTCCCATGTAGTAAACCAGACGGCTTGTACCTACGTTGGTACTTCCGGCTAAACGTGAAGCCCACGTGATATTTTTGTAAATATCTACCGATTTTCTTATGTCAAACCCCACAACAAAAAGATATTTGTAGTCAAGGTCAATACGGTGTTGGTACTCTGCAAAAATTTTTATTTTCTCCCCTTTCCAAAGATTAGTGAAGAGGTCTTTTGAGGAGTCAAAAATATATTCTAACTTTATCCCACCCCAGAAATGGTTAATATCTTTTGCTTGCAGCGAATAGTCATTTAAACTTCCCATTACGTTTTTATCATTTCGTGCCGTTAGGGTGAGTTTCAGTGCATTGTATTTATTAAACGGATATTTAGTGATATAAAAAATACTGTTTGAATATTGTTTAAAAAGGTAGTTGTCAATGGTGGATTGCAGTGATTGGCGGTATAAAACTATCTGTTGGTCAACTAATTTAGACAAATTTTCATAACTGAACATAAATTCGTAGTTATCTAAATTGGCAGAAATTCGTCCCCCACACATAATTCTGTGATTTTCAAATAGGTCATTAATACCTACCATGATTAATGCGTTTACACCGCTGTTGAGGTAAATAGGGGATTTTGCTCCTGTAAATTGTTGGTACGAAGTGTTGAGAAAACTGATGTCCGCTTGTGTGACTAGCTTATTTATAGAATATTGTACGTAATAGTTTTGCCCTACTTGTTGATTGAAGACCAAACCGTCAGTAAAAGCATTATCAGTATGGGGTAAAGAACCATATCTTTTGTTATTGCTGCCTTTGTTCGAACTCTTTATATCGCTCTGTCTAATTTGATAAAACCCTTTTTTTTGTACACTTGGTTCTTTTGGTTTTTCTTTTTGAACACTATCTTGTTGCTTTTTGCCTATACTCAATTTTGATTGAAAATTTGTCAATGGAATATTCTCCGTAGCTATGCTGTCAGTAGAAAACGGCGTGACGAAAATTTGTTGTTTCCCATTTGTAGTGATGATATCTGCCGTTAGCAACTTTTCCCTATTAAAATCATGATTTCTAATGTTGTACATAGAGTTTGTGATAGGGAATGTGGTTGCTCTAAATTGATAATGAATGATTGTATCAATATGGCTGATGGAACTGTCTAATCTTGCGTAATAACGATTATTAATTCCGCTTTCGTTGCTTAAGAATATAAATTCTGTAGGAGAGATAAAGTGTGCTTCCGTTTCGTCAGCTAATGCTGTTGTTGTAATTCGCAATAAATTGGTATCTCTATTTTTATAATCGTACAAGAACAGATTATAACTTTTCTCTGTTTTAAGTTGGTAAAAAGGTGTTTTTGTTTTAGATGTAAGGGTGTGTACGGGACGGTTGGAAGAGAAGAGAATATAGTTGCCGTTTTCAGAAAAACGGGGCGAGGCGTCATCGTAAAAGTCATTCGTAATATATTGGAATGAGCGAGAAGCTAAGCTGTAGAGGAAAATATCGGATTGTCCGTTTTTAAAACCGGAAAAAAGTAAATATCTCCCATTGTCAGAAAAAGTAATATCTGTAATCTTTTCTACATCAATAAATTGACGATCGCCAATTTTTTTCTCATCAATATAATATGGATAATAATAACAAAATCCTTTTTGTTCGAGGGTGAAGATGAGTATATTTTCGGTCGGGTGCCATGTTAGAAGAGGATAGGAGAGGTCGGGATTTTCTTCGGTTTTATAATAATGTTTAAAAAAACGTTTTGGTTTAGCTGTTATATCGGCTTTATGCCAAATTTTGATTTGGCCCGCTTGGTTTGTTACATATGCAAATTGATTTCCGTCTGGAGAAATGGCAATCTGCGTAAGAATGACATTTTTTTTCAGTTTTTTAATTAACTGCTCTCCTGCGGGCAACGTTCGGTCATTTTCTTTTTTATCTTTCTTATAAAGAACGAAATAGTGTTGATACCATTTTTGTAAAAGTGTCTTAGAGTCAATGCCGATAACGGCGAGTAACCCTTTTTCAAAACTACGATAAGCACGCGTGGCATAAAGAATAGTAGGAATACTGTTTTTCCCGTATTTATCGGCAATATATTTCCAGATAGAGTGCCCCACATACCGCTTTTCCACTAAAGAGAGATTATCAAAATGGGTATAGAGATTTGATAAAATCCCATTTTTAACGTGATTATCAATTTCGCTATTCCACTCTTCTGCCACAAATGAAGACAAGCCCGAGTAAAACCAATTTGGAAGTGAGTAAAGATGTTCGGCGGAAATATTCGCTCCGATGTTCTCTCCTTCCACTATCATTCGAGCATAAACCTCCATAATCCCACTTCGTATCATATTATCGAAATGGCGATGATTTCCGTCAAAATAGAGCGGAATTTTAGTTCCGTAAATATGCGTTACCCCTCCTTGGTTATAAAATTCTTCGTTGTCGTACGCTAAGTTTGATTCTCTAAAATCGGCTTGTGTATTGTAAACAATAAACTGTATTTTTTTCGTAGGTGTATAATTGAGAAAAGTCTCAATTTCCGTTAAAAATTGTGCGGCTCTCCAAGTTGTGTATTCGGCTAATATTTTACTAGTCGGGTAATAGTAAACATCATAATTCTCTGTCCGATAAAAACGCCAATTGAATTTTTGGTGTTGCACTCTATTTTTTCCGAAAGAGAGTTGAGACCCATTGTAAAATTGAGCGTAAGAGGGAAAGAAACTTCCGATGCAGAATAAAAATATGAAGATAAATTTCTTATTATTTATCGTCATTCAAATAATGCTGTTTGAAAAAAGATTCATATAAATGCCTTTCATCAGGATGATTATAGTATGAAGTGTAGTTAGAAGCAGAAATTACGTAAGTTACAATAGCTTTTGTTTTATTATAAGCATAAAATTTCTCACTTTCAATGATATTGTGGTAATATTCAAGTGCCGTTTCTTTATTTTTAAACTTTGCTAATGTTAGCATCTGTTCATTTTGGTTAATATAAATACTGCTTATGTTTATATTTAACAGACTGTAAAATTCACGATTAAAGGCTGCAATGTCGCCCTTAATATCCTGAATCGTAGATTTTATTTTATGCACATTAACTAACATGATAAGAAAATGTTGTTCTTGCGGAGAAACAACAAAAAGTTCCTTTGAATCATCATTTTTTGCATTCTTTTCGTCTAATTTACTAGTTGATTTAGTGCCGGAAGAGGGAGCTTGGTCCAGAAAAAGCCTTGCTAAGCCGGCTACTTCCGATTTAGGATAAAGGGAGGTAATACGAAGCATCTCTTCTTTTAAAGTCTTCTCTCCTTCGGTTTGTCCAATAGCAATAGCACGAAGATATAAGAATTTAGGTTTTAAAAGGGAGTCGTTACAAACGGGGAGGGCTTCATCTGCCAGAGCAACGGTTTTGGTCCACTGTTTGTTACTATATGCTATGTACGTTTCTTCGTATTTCTTCTTCAATTTCTCAGCCTCCGCTAATAATTTTTCGTTATACTTCGGGTCTATAATCAACTTTGCAAAGTCGGAGTTCGGGTATTGACTTAATATGATATTCTTATACTCCTCAGCTTTTGGGTTCTTATCTTTTGAATAATTGAGATATAACAAATAGAGGGACGGGGCGGTGTACTGATGTTTAGGATAGCGTTGTATCAATTTTTCGAGCATATTATTCCCCTTTTCCTTGTCGCCAAGTAAATCGAGATAGATTAAAGCCGCATTGTACATGGCATTGGCGATTTTGCCATCGGAACTATCTTTAGCTGCAGCCGTAAGAGGTAAATCCTGCAAATAAAAAGCCGGCTTTTTGGGGTCGTTTTCACGTTTTGTGCGGGTAGAGTCACTGTCGTCATCATCATCATCATAAGCGTTTGCAGGTTCATTTATCGCTGTAAGATCATCAAAAGAAATTTGCTGTTTATTACTTACCCTCCAATTATCTTCTAATTTCCGTGTGCCCCATTTTTTTATAAATTCCGTTCTGCCCGCCGTTACTAATGTCGGATTGTAAAAATACCATTTCCCGGTCGTTGAGGTTGGATTAGTAACATTCACATTAGCCATTCCTAAAGCACGTTGAATAGCCAACTCTTTATCTGCTTCCGCCTTTTTTTGCTCGTTCTCTTTTCTTATGTAATTGTTAACCATATTGTTAACCCACACCGTTCTTGCACTGGGCGACAGAGCAGCGATTCGTTGCAAGCTGTCTTGCGTATATATCACATTAAGATTGGTAACTAAATCCGTTAAAATCTTGTTCTTTTTTATAATATTACTATAATTAGGGTAATTTCTTGGTAATGAGACGGTGGCGGTATCATAATAGGCTTGTGCTTCGGGATACATCTCACTGTTAAAATAGATATCCGCCAATTTTAAAGCCGAATAAGAACGCTGAAAATCATTAGATGTTGAGGTGCTTACAGATAATCTTAAATTCTTTATTTGCTCTTTTTGGTCTTCATCAATTCTTGCAATCTCAGAAATTGCATAGTAAATCTGGTCGCGAAACTCTCTGTTTTTCTCCTCTTTCAGCATCTTGTTCAATACTTTTAGGATTTCGGCTTTAGAGGCAGGTGTTCCGTCATAATTGCTTGCTAAGTGCATGCGAGCATTAAATTCCAACTCATAGGAAGGATTTCCCTTGATAACTTTTAAAAAATATTGATGAGCATCGTGTGTTAGCTCCATGGATTCATAGAGCTGTCCCAAAATAAAATAGAGCCTGTTTCTGAATTTTTTCGATGGTTTATTTTTAAGAACATCGAGAATATGGTCAATGGCCATTTGCTTATCGCCGTCGGGAGCTGTAAGATAGTATTCTGCCGCCGCCGCATGAAAAAGACGATTGTATTTTTTGGATTTTAGAGGGATGATAGCCGCGTGTGCCTCATTTAACATAGCCTCTGCACGTGGGAAATAGCTCTGACGCACGTATGAACGCACCAACCAAATCATCGCTTCTTCTTTACAATTTCCCTTTTTATGAGTGGAAATAATGTAAGAAAATACACGTTGAGCTTGCATGTAATCTTGTTTGTGAAAATAGGCTTTGCCCATTAATAAATAGGCATCGTCCATTGTCCTTACATACTCTTTCCCTTTAATGAAAATGGAGTGTTTATAGATAGATTTGGAAGCCTTTTCAATTGCCCGATTGAACGAAGATAAAGAAGAACTTAACTCCTCTTTTGCAGGATAGGGATATATAGGTAAAATAGTTGTATAATTATCCTTAACGTTTTCATAAAGAGACTTTTCTCCTGCTTTCAATGCTTCTTTACCATTAAAATTGATATTGTAATGGGAAGTTACCGTATGATATGCCCTATTAATAGGTGTGTTTTTTTTAGTCGAACAGTGACTCAAAAAGAATAGTACACCAATCAATAAGGTGATGATAATTAACCTGTTAACTGAAAAATATGTTTTCAATCGTCCTAAATTATTAGTTTATATAAAATACACCGCAAAGATAACGTATTTCATTTAATTTTATTTTTAATATAAATAATTCCTAAAAAAAAAGTACTTTTGTACACAATTTAAAATTTTTGAAAATGAATGATGAGAGATTAATTGCTTTTGAACGCTTATTGAACATAATGGATAAAGTAAGGGCAAATTGTCCTTGGGATAAGAAGCAAACTTTTGAATCTTTGCGATACCTTACCATCGAAGAGACTTACGAACTTAGCGATGCAATTATTGATAAAAAATATGATGATGTTGCCAAAGAGTTAGGGGACTTGATGCTCCATATTGTATTTTATTCCAAAATTGCCGAAGAAAAGAATCTTTTTTCCATAACTGACGTGCTAAGCGGTATAAACGAAAAACTTATTCGGCGTCATCCTCATATTTTCGGAGATGTTAAAGTAAGTAGTTCTGAGGAAGTTAAGGAAAATTGGGAACAAATAAAATTAAAAGAGGGGAATCGTTCGGTGTTAGGTGGTATTCCTACTTCATTGCCCGCTATGGTGAAAGCACTTCGCATTCAAGAAAAAGCTCAAGGTATCGGCTTCGATTGGGAAAATACGGAGCAGGTATTAGAAAAAGTAAAAGAGGAGATTACTGAGTTTTGTGTCGAAAAAGAGAAAAAATCGGAACAAATGGAAGATGAGTTCGGTGATTTGCTTTTTGCTTTAATTAATTTTGCGCGATTTATTGATATTAACCCCGAAGACGCCTTAGAAAAAACAAACCATAAGTTTATAAAACGTTTTCAGCACATGGAAAAACGAACAAAAGAACTAAATAAACAAATGGCTGATATGTCGTTAAATGAATTAGAAGAACTGTGGCAAGAGGCTAAAAGGGATATTGAAAATTAAAAATAAAGATAGATGATAATCAAAAGAGATGTAAAATTAGTTTTGCTAATAGGGCTTTTTCTCCTCTTTTTATGTTCAGTCGGTTCGGCTCAAACAAAAGTGGAGAAAAAAGTGGAAAAGAAGATAGAGAAATTGTGCGAAAAGACAATGAAAGCAATGCAAAAACAGCAATATGACAAGGCTTCGCAATATTTGAAACAAGTTTTTTTGTTAGATTCTCAGTTCGCTAAAGCTTACGTAATACAAGGCGATTTATACTCATTGATGATGCAAGCCGAGAAATCGGTCGAGGCTTATAATAAAGCATTGAAACTTTATGAAAAACCGAAGCCCATGCTCTATTTTGTTACGGCAGAGGAAGAGATGAAATGCGGAAGATATGAGGAGGCTCAACAAAATTATTTGCACTATTTGAATGCATATACATCTCAACCTCCTCTATTAGAAGAGGTTAATAAGCAATTGGAAAATTGTAAATTCAGCATAGAAGCTATAAAACGTCCTATGAAATTTGCTCCTATTAATATGGGAAGTGCTATTAATTCCGAGTGGGACGAATATTTGTCAACGTTGACAGCCGATGAAGAAGAGTTTATTTTTACGGTACGCCGCCCCAGAGATAAGAAGACTATTTGCAATTTTTGTGCTACGGAAGAGGATTTTTATAATAGTTTTAAGAAAGATGGTATTTGGCAGGAACGACAGCCGTTAGGACCGCCTATTAACACAAGTTATAACGAAGGGGCACAATCTATCTCGCCGGATGGGCGCTATCTTTTCTATACGTTGTGTAATACCGATTTCGGGTACGGAAGTTGCGACCTATATTGGGCAAAACGTATTGGAGATCGTTGGAGTCGGGCGAGAAATTTCGGACCGCCCGTGAATACTAAATTTTGGGAATCGCAGCCAACCATTGCTCCGGACGGAAAGACAATCTATTTTGCCTCTAATCGTCCCGGCGGAGAAGGCGGCATTGATATTTGGAAGACCGAAATGGTTGAAGAGGGCGTCTTTACGACTCCGGAAAATTTGGGAAAAAACATTAATACAAAGTATGATGAAACAGCCCCTTTTATCCATGCGGACGGTAGAACACTCTATTTTGTTTCAGACGGACACCCCGGTTTTGGGGGTAGAGATATCTTTTTCTCTTCTCTCTCCCATGATAATCAATGGCAAACGCCCGTTAATTTGGGTACGCCGATTAACACGCCGGACGATGAAATAAATATCGTTATCAATGCGGCTGGCACGACAGGTTATTTCTCTTCCGATAAGGAAGGCGGCTTCGGCGGACAGGATCTTTACTATTTTGAACTGGATGAGCGAATCCGCCCCATTCCGGTTACCTATTTTAAAGGGAAAGTACAAGACGCTGAAACGGGTCGAACTTTGGAAGCACAAATTGAGCTTATCGATTTAGAAACGTCGCAATTACTTACAGCTACTACATCAGACCCCGAGACCGGAGAATTCTTAGCCTGTATCCTCACCGGTACTAACGTTTTAATGAATATTACTCATCCTTTTTATCCATTCTATTCCGAAAATTTTCAACTTCAAGAATCTTATTCCGAGTTAGAACCCTACGAAAAAAATATTTTATTACGTAAACCAAAAATAGGAAATACCTTTGTGTTAAGGAATATCTTCTTTGAGTTCGATAAAAGTGAATTGTTACCCGAATCTCACGTAGAATTGAATAAATTAGTTACCTATCTGAAAAATAATCTGACCATAGAGATTGAAATTGGCGGACATACGGATAATGTAGGCAGTAACGTATATAATGAAAGATTATCCCTCGAGAGAGCCAAAGCGGTCTATCAATATTTGATTTCTCACGGTATTTCAGCCTCACGATTAACTTATAAAGGCTACGGAGAAAATTCCCCGATTGTTAGCAATGATACCGAAGAGGGCAGAGCCTTAAACAGACGTACGGAGTTTAAAATTGTGGGATATAAATAGAAACGTGC
>DUOL01000026.1 GCA_012838875.1 Bacteroidales bacterium
AGGTGGAAAGCCCGCAAGGGCGGAAGCCGCTGGGGACGCGGCGGCAAAAAAGCGAGCTTGTAAGCTCTTTTTGCCGCCTTGCGTCCCCACGGCTTGTGCCCGCGGACTTGGAACCGAAGACCGACCCCGAGCGTAGCGAGGGGGCACGCCCAAAAGAAAAATAAAATTAATATTTTAGTTATCAAAATAGCTTTAATCCATAAAAACCTTTATTTTTGCATTTTGATATTCATCATGTTTACAATTGCCGACATTGTATCTTTTGTTAAGCCTATAGCTTATTTCACTCCGTTTCCGCAAAAATGGATATCCGCTTTTATTTTTGATAGTCGGCGAGTGATTACGGAAAAGAGGGTGCTTTTTTTTGCTATTAAAAGTGAAAAAAATGATGGGCATAACTATATTAAAGAGCTGATTAAGAGAGGGGTACGAAATTTTATTATTACGGAGAGCATTCAACAATTCCAAGAGTATAAGCAGTGTAATTTTATTCAAGTTGCGGACCCGATTGCGGCGATGCAGCAAATTGCGAAACGACATCGGGAAAAATTTGATATTCCGGTTATTGGGATAACGGGTAGCAACGGCAAAACTATTGTTAAGGAGTGGCTCTCTTTTTTGTTGTATGATGATTTTCACATTGTTAAGAATCCTAATAGTTACAATTCTCAACTCGGCGTGCCGATTTCCGTTTCTCAAATGTCTCCGGCTCATCAATTGGCTATTTTTGAAGCGGGCATTTCTCAACCGAATGAGATGAAAAAATTGGCTGAAATAATTCAACCGACTATTGGAATTATTACTAATATTGGCACGGCACACTCGCAATTTTTTAAAAATAATAAACAGAAATTAAGGGAAAAACTTAAACTTTTCGGAAAGTGCTCTAAGCTAATCTATTGTTCTGATTATAAAGAGATTGACAATGAATTAGCGAAACCTTCTTATCAACAACTCGAAAAAATATCGTGGGGATACGCCCCTTCGGCTTGCTACACCATTACACATTTTGAGAAAAAAGAGTATTACACGAATATTGCTTTAAATGAGCAATTTCTGGAAATTCCTTTTACGGACAATGCATCCATTGAAAATGCTATTCACGTTATTGTTACATTGCATACATTGGGCTACTCTTTCACGAACATTAATAAAAAGATAGCTCTTTTGACGGCAATGAATATGCGAATGGAGCTTAAACAGGCGACTAATCACTCTATTTTAATAGATGATACTTACAGTTTAGATATTAATTCTTTAAAAATTGCTATTGATTTTCTCAATTCTCAAAAACATTATCACAAAAAAAGTATCATTCTTTCCGATTTTCGGCAAACAGCTCCCCTGACGGAAAAAAATTATAAAGAGATAAGTCAATTATTAGTTCAAAATAAGATTCATCGTTTAATTGCTGTAGGCAAAGAGTTTAAGAGATACAAGCACTGTTTTACTCCTTTTGCCGACTCTTTTTCTACCTTCTTTTACGATTCTACCGAAGATTTATTAGAGGATATTTCTAAATTTGCTTTTAATAATGAGGCTATTTTAATTAAAGGGGCAAGGAGTTTTCGTTTTGAGCAAATTTCTCAATATATACAAAGTAAAACGCACCAAACTGTCCTTAACGTTAATCTCTCGTCAATAATTCATAATTTGAACTATTATCGCTCGTTGCTTCGTCCGTCCGTGAAAATTGTCGCTATGGTTAAGTCGTTTTCCTACGGTTTGGGTAATGCCGAGCTGATAAACGAATTGCAGTATCACAATATTGACTATTTAGCCGTTGCTTACGGTGATGAGGGCGTTAAATTGCGACAACAACTGATTAAGACTCCTATTATCGTGTTAGGTGCGGAAGCTCATAGTTTTGAGCTATTAATACGTTATCAATTAGAGCCTGCGATTTTCAATTTTCATTACTTATCGCAACTTGAAACAACACTACAAAATTATCCTGAAATAACCGATTTTAAGGTTCATATAAAATTGGACACGGGAATGCACCGTTTAGGATTTGACGAGAACGATATTTCTAAAATTTGCGAGCGACTTAATAAGCATCCGCAGATAAAAATAGCGTCTATTTTCTCACATCTTGCGGCGGCGGAAGATCCTACGGAAGATTGTTTCACCAAGGAGCAAATTCGTCAATTTGATGAGATGAGCAGTAGGCTTATTTCCCATTTTGAGTACCCTATTTTACGGCACATACTCAACTCGGCCGGGATTTCACGTTTTCCCGAAGCACAATTTGATATGGTTCGCTTAGGAATTGGCTTGTACGGTTTCTCCTTTGTTCCTTCGGTTCAACCTCATCTCCTTCATTCCGTTACGCTAAAAACTATTATTACACAAATAAAAACTATTAAAAAAGGAGAAACCGTAAGTTATAACAGAACCTATACAGCCCCGAAAGAGATGCGTATCGGCGTAATTCCTATCGGGTATGCTGACGGATTGTTTCGTGAGTTAAGCAACGGAGTCGGCAAGGTCATTATTAACGGTCAGCCCGCACCAATTATCGGTAAAATATGTATGGATATGTGTATGATTGATTTATCTAAAATTAAAAACGTCCATATCGGAGACGAAGTGATTGTGTACGGTGAAGAAAACCGTATAGATACCATTGCAGCTAACATAAAAAGGACGCCTTACGAACTCTTGACAGCTATTTCAAGGCGTGTACCGCGAATTTACATTATGGAATAATTGTTTTGACTTGAAAAACTTGAAAAATTAATAGGATTTATGAAACAAATAGCTTATGAAGAAAATTGTGATGCAACCTTAAAAATTATATTCCGTTCTCTACTCTTCCTATTTTTAATTTCAACAACTCTACTATCATGGGGACAAAGAAGTAGCGTTAGAATTTGGAAAGATGTTCCCACGATGAAAAATCATAGAAGTAAATTGATTATTTTTACTCCACCCAAAGAAATTGCAACACAAACAGCTGTAATTATTTGTCCGGGAGGGAGTTATCATCACTTAGGACTTTTCCATGAGGGATTTAAGACAGCTAAATGGTTCAACAATTTAGGAGTAACCGCCTTTGTTTTAAAATACAGATTAAGTCGGGGTGGTTATCATCATCCTGCTATGATTGAGGATTTACAACGTTCCATTCAATGGGTAAAACTGCATGCTGACGAGTACAATATTGATACAAGTAAAATCGGCGTCATGGGATTTTCGGCGGGCGGACATTTAGCCGTGATGGGAGGAGCTTTCCAAAATGAGAATTTTTTAGCTCCCCGAAATATTAACACCACCGTAAGTTTGAAACCCAATTTTGTTGTTGCCATTTATCCTGTTATTTCTATGCAAGATTCCCTTGCTCACAAGCGTTCCCGAAAAAGTTTATTAACTAAGAGTTACACTCCGGATGAACGCGATAAATTATCATTAGAGTTGCAAATTCCCTCCAATATGCCTCCCGTATTTTTATTAGCTTCCAAAGATGATGATGTTGTTAATTACAAGAATAGTGTCGTCTTGTCAGAAGCATTGGAAAAACAGAATAACACCTTTAAGTTTCTTCTATTTGAAACAGGAGGACACGGGTACGGATTGAAAGAAACTCATTTTACTAAAACCAGCAAATGGACGCTAAAACTCCAACGTTGGTTAAGTTCATTAGGATTTTTATAAATAGTTTAAAATATGTATAACCCAAAAATCGAGTATCAACCCCAAGACGAAATTAAGCGTTTTCAAGAGCAAAAATTGAAAGAGATGCTTAATTACCTAAGCAATTTTTCTCCGTTTTATAAAAAATTATTTTTAAAAGAGAAAATTGAGATTCATAAAATTAAAACATTAGAAGATTTACAACACATACCAATCACGACAAAAGAAGATTTGCAGCAGTTTAACGAAGAGTTTTATTGTGTTGATAAATCAAAATTTGTAGACTACATAACAACCTCCGGAACGTTAGCGGAGCCTACGACTTTTGCATTAACGGATGCTGATTTGGAAAGATTGGCTTATAATGAAGCAATTTCATTTACATGCGCAAAAGGCTCTGCCGGGGACATTTATCAATTAATGACCACCATTGACAAGCGTTTTATGGCAGGATTAGCTTACTTTTTAGGTATCCGAAAAATGGGAGCGAGTATCATCCGTGTGGGTAACGGAATGCCTGAATTACAGTGGGATACCATTTTACGAATGAAGCCGAACGCCATAATTTGTGTCCCTTCCTTCATTCCGAAAATCATTAAATATGCCGAAGAGAATGGTATTGATTATAAAAACTCCAGCGTTAAAAGGGCTATTTGTATAGGTGAAAATATTAAAAATGACGATTTTTCTCTTAATCTATTAGGGAAAAAAATTCATGAGAAATGGGATATTGAACTCTATTCCACCTATGCCTCCACGGAAATGAGTACTACTTTTTGTGAATGCGAAGCGCAGCAAGGCGGGCATCATCATCCGGAATTGATTATTTGCGAACTTTTGGACGAACATAATCAACCTGTCGATAAAAATAGCTATGGAGAGTTGACGATTACGACACTCGGTGTCGAAGGAATGCCTTTGCTTCGCTTCAAGACCGGTGATATTTGCAGATTTTATCACGAGCCGTGTGCCTGCGGCAGAACAAGCATGCGAATCAGTCCTATTTTGGGTAGGAAAAATCAAATGATAAAATTCAAGGGTACGACGCTCTATCCGTCCTCGTTGTTCGATGTGCTGGACAATATTGATTACGTTGAAAATTATGTCATTGAGATTAGTTCAACCGACATGGGGACCGATAACATTGCCATTTTTATCGGCTGTAAAAATCCCGGTGAAAAATTAATTAAAGAGTTAAAAGATAGATTTAGAGCTAAGTTACGGGTAGCTCCCAATATTCAATTTAAAGATATTGATGAAATAACTAAAATACAATTCCCGGAGAACCGAAGAAAAGCAATTAAATTTATTGATAAAAGAGGGTAATTTATAGATTTTCTCTTGGGCGTGTCCTCACGCAAATCGAAAGTCGTACTTTAGAAATACATGTAAAAATAAAGTTGCACTTTAGATTTGCATGAAATTTTTTGTATTTTTGTACCCTATAATTTGATTAATTTATAAAATCATTGGATATGTTAGCAAGAAAAATAAATCTTCAAGATGCTGAAAATGATACTATTTTCCTTTGGGGAGCTCGTCAAACCGGTAAAAGTACGTTACTGAAAATGTTGTTTCCAACAGTGCGGTACATTGATTTATTAAAATCAGATGAATTTGCACGTTATAATCGTCGTCCGGCACTCTTACGCGAAGAGTTAATTTTACTTCCTGAGGAGGAATTGGTTATTATAGACGAAATTCAGAAAATTCCTGCTTTGCTTGACGAAGTCCATTGGCTGATAAGCAATCGTCACCTTCGTTTTATTTTAAGCGGTTCGAGTGCGCGTAAGCTACGACGAAGCGGGGTGAATTTATTGGGCGGAAGAGCTATCAGGAAACATCTCTATCCGTTTGTTAGTGCCGAAATTCCCGATTTTGACTTGATAAAAGCCTGTAATGCTGGGATGCTTCCACCGCATTATCTGGTGAAAAACGGTAAAAAACGTCTTCATGCTTATGTTGGCGACTATCTACAACAGGAAATCAAAGCCGAAGCACTTACTCGAAATCTAAACACCTTTACTCGATTTATGGAAGTGGCAGCACTTAGCAATGGCGAAATTTTGAATTATAACAACATTGCTTCGGAATGTGGCGTGAGTGCTCCTACTGTGAAAGAGTATTTTTCCATTTTGGAAGAAACACTTGTCGGTTACATTATCCCTGCATTTACCCGCAATGTCAAACGCCGTATAATCCAAGCTCCTAAATTTTACTATTTCGACGTGGGAATTGCCAATTTTCTTTTGAAAAGAACCGACCTGCTTCCCGGTTCTCCTGAGTTCGGACATGCTTTTGAACACTTTATCCTGCAAGAAATTATTGCCTATATCGGATATTTCCAACCGCTACAAAAACTTTCCTATTGGCGCACGTCCTCAGGGTACGAAGTGGATGCCATTATCGGAAATGCCGAAGTGGCTATCGAAATTAAATCGTCCGATGAAGTGCAATCGCATCATACAAAAGGATTAAAGGCATTTTCGGAAGAATTTCCCGATTGTCGGCTGATTATGGTTTCGTTGGATAAATATCCTCGTAGGATGAATAATATTGAGGTTTATCCTGCCTTAGAATTTTTGACAATGTTATGGAATGGCGATTTCTTTTAAAACGCGAAATTAAACGTTCCACTTTCTATTATTTTCATAAAAGACTCTGTACGAGCAACTTGGATTGCGTGAGGGCGCAGGTGGAAAGCCCGCAAGGGCGGAAGCCGCTGGGGACGCGGCGGCAAAAAAGCGAGCTTGTAAGCTCTTTTTGCCGCCCTGCGTCCCCACGGCTTGCGACCGCGGACTTGCAGGCGAAGACCGACCCCGAGCGTAGCGAGGGGGCACGCCCTAATAAAAATTAAAATCATCTACTTGGAAATAGTTTTGATGGTTTTGCTACGTCTATAAATCTATCTGATTATGAGAGAGTTAAAAGAGCTAATTAGCCTATTGATTATTTTTACCTCCCTTTAAAAATGAGATATAGGGCGTCAGGCTCTGCTCTAACATCTCTTCGACTCCACGACTTGTAATCGTTCCTCCGGTGATAGCATCGACGCCGTGTTCAGCGGGAATTTTACTATTTAGAACGCCTCCTTTCACCACTTTAATAGAGGTAAAATTTCCATTTTCATCAAAGAGTTGCTTTCCTTTAAACTCTGCCGAGAACTCGTCCGTTGCAATTTGAGCACCTAAGCCCGGCGTTTCTCCTTTATGCGCAAAAACGGCTCCTATAACATGATTTCCATCGTCAGCCACGGCAATATATCCCCAGATAGCTCCCCATAAACCGTTGCCCTTTAAGGGAATAACAAATGCCGTATCTTGCTTTGGAGTAATGACTTGATATAAGAACTGAGAACCGGTCGGGAGTTGAATTTGGGTTGCCACTTGCTTAAACATTTTTGCCGTTTCCTCCTTACTAGCAAACGTGTAACCTACCGTTTTTAATATTTGCATCTTCTTTTCATTCTCTTGATTAATCTTTTGGAACGGCTTTAACCAAAAAGTTGCAATTCCTAAAATCAAGGAGATTAAAACAACTAAAACTGTTATGTAAATAAAAATATAACGATTGCTAAATTTTTTCATACTCCCTCAAATTAATTACTCATATTTTTCATTATTTTCTTCTGAATTGGCATCCAACGGCTCTTGACGAAACTTCTCAACTTGCTTTAAATCTGAACAATAGACTAACCAATAAGCATTATACAAAAACATATAATCAAGCATATTGTACTCCCCTACCGTGCGATTATGCCATGGGCAAAAGAGCGATAACGAGTGCCACGGCGGCGTTGAACGAACAATGGAATCATTTATTACATAATAAAAAGCACCTTCCTCCGGTGCCGCTTCTAAATAGGCTTCATAGGCTGTTTTAGGGAGCGGTTTGTTTCCTTCATAACCATGCAGCAAAACATTAACCAAGGGAAGATGTGGAAATATCATGGACTGTTCTAAATCGGGACGTTTTTTCACTATTTGCTCTGTTCGTTTTATTAACCAGTCGTAGCAATTTTTCTCTCCGCGTCCGTGGTCGTTTAAAACTGCAGATATCGACAATACGCCGTACCAATTAAAATTTCCATATTTATCAATGAGGATATTATTTTGCAATAATCGCCACATATCTTTCCAAAATTGAGTGTTCGAACGGGCAAAGGACATATCCTCTTCCGTCAAATAGTTTCCCATTTGCGTATGTGCATAGCGTAACCACCCAATATCAGCCTGTTTTTGAATCGGCTGATTAGTAACGGGATTAATAATTTCCCATCTTTTTTTCTTACCGATTTGTTGTTGCATTCCGCGAACTAAAAGAGTCGCAATCTCTTTTACCTCGTTTTGAATTTCAGGAATAGGAACAAATTTTTTAACTAAGGCTAAGCCAATATAGCTCCCCCAAGCTTGGTCATGAGAAGGGGCATTCCCTTTGGAGTCTATTTTCCCACAATGTCTAATATAATCGCTAACTAAAATATCGGCTTTAAGTTTTTTTTTTATCTCATCAGTAATATCATCACGCAGGTAAAAGCCGTTTAACTCCCTACTTGTTGAAGTGTCATTCCAACAACTCTCCGCTACATAGTCTAATCGTTTGTACGTTGCCAGCGCCGCTTGGAGTTTCCTTAATGTGGGCAACGTATCTTGTGTAGTAAGTTTAAGTCGCTGATATTCCATCGCTAACATACCCACGTAATGTCCTAACCACCAGACGCCATCAGCCCAATAAAGAAGCACTTTTCCATCGGTTCGCAATCTACGATATTCGACCGGAAGTGAACTGCCTTGCGAAAAGGGATTATCCGCAGAATAGTAAATAAAGTCTTCGTAAAATCGCTCTTGATAATATTGATATTTTTCTAAGAAAGCATCGTCTGACTGAGCTGAAACAGGAGTATTACTCCACAAAAGTGGAATAAATAACAAAATTATCATAAACTTCAAACTCTTATCCATCGCTAAAATATTAAAGCAGAAGAAGCTCAGTTTCCAAAGTCATCATAATATATCATATTTTGCGGTACGCCAAGCTCATCGAGCATTTTCAACACGGCTTCCAACATTAGGGGCGGACCACAAATGTAGTATTCAATATTTTCGGGCGTTTCATGTTTTTGCAGATATTGTTCCAATATCACTTGATGTATAAAACCGGTATGTCCAGTCCAATTATCTTCGCTTTTAGGTTCGGACAAAGCCACGTGGTAGGAGAAGTTAGAATTTTCCTGTGCAATTTTTTCAAAATCTTCTTGATAAAAGAGTTCTTGCAGCGAACGCCCGCCGTACCAGAAAGTTACTTTAGCTTTCGTGTGTAGGGTATGAAATAGGTGTTGTATATGCGACCGTAGGGGTGCCATGCCGGCTCCGCCGCCAATAAACATTTTTTCATTATCGGACTCTTGCAAGAAAAACTCGCCGTAGGGACCTGAAACGACAACTTTATCGCCTGCTTTTAACGAATAGATATACGATGAAACAATGCCGGGATTTACTTTTTTAAATCTATTTTTCTTTTTATCAAAGGGTGGCAGAGCAATTCTCACATTTAGTACGATAACATCGTTATCTTCGGGCGAGTTAGCAATGGAATAGGCGCGAGTAGTAATTTCTCTATTTTTCATAACTAATTGAAAAATATTATATTTTCTCCACTCCGCCGCATATTTTTCTTTTACTGAAATATCTTGAAAATTAATCTGCGTTTTTGGAACGTGAATTTGGATATAACTCCCTGACTTGAAATTAAGTTTCTCATTATCAGGAAGTTTGACAACCAACTCATTAATATAGGTTGCCACACTCTTATTACTAATCACTTCGCACTCCCACTTCTTCACGCCTAAAATTTCCGGAGCTATTTCAATGTCCATGTCGTCTTTAACCTTCACTTGGCAAAAGAGACGAACATTTTGTTCTGCCATTTTTCTGTCGATATGTACTCTCTCCGTAGGCAATATTTCACCTCCGCCCGAAAGGATAATTCCTTTACAGG
Organism: Bacteroidales bacterium; assembly: GCA_012838875.1. Classification (GTDB taxonomy): domain Bacteria; phylum Bacteroidota; class Bacteroidia; order Bacteroidales; family WCHB1-69; genus DUOL01. The sequence continues at coordinate 9,634 of DUOL01000026.1, forward strand.
TACCGCAAGTTCCCTGTCCTCCGCAGGCGGAAGGGAGATAAATCTCCTCATCGCTCAACGACTGTAATAATGTACACCCGCAATCGGCTTCGTAGACCTTCTCTTTATTAACTCGAACTTTAACCTTTTTATCCGGGACTAACTTTTTACGGGCAAAGAGTAAAATCGCCACTAATAGCCAAATAATAGCTAAAAAGACAATAACAGCGAAGAGTATGGTTAAGAAGTTCATTATTAAAATTTGAGTTACATGCCTAAGAAAGCCATAAATCCTAATCCCATCAAGCCGGTAATGATGTAAGCGATTCCATTTCCTTGCAATGATTTTTCGATTTGTGAAAACTTAAGTCGTTCACGGATAGCGGCGAAAGCCACAATAGCGAGCAACCAGCCAATTCCTGAGCCCAAGGCGTAGACAAAACTATAACCGATATGGGGGAAGTTTTTCTCTTGTATAAAAAGCGATGCTCCCAGGATGGCGCAATTTACGGCAATTAACGGTAAAAAAATCCCCAAAGCATTATAGAGTAGAGTTGAATAACGCTCGATAATCATTTCAAGAATTTGGACAATAGCAGCGATAACAGCGATAAAGACGATAAGAGAGAGGAATGAGAGGTCAATTGTAGCAAAATAGGGGGAAATCCAAGTGAATGCCCCCTCACGAAGCAAATATTGATGTAGTAAGAAATTCACCGGAACAGTAATAATAAGTACGAATAGAACCGCCACACCCAGACCGAAAGCCGTTTTTACATTTTTGGAGACAGCCAAATATGAACACATGCCCAGAAAGTAGGCAAAAATCATATTATCAACAAAAATAGAACGAACAAACAGCGAGAGAAGATTATCCATAGATATTTATTTTATAAATCAAAACAGCTCTTGAATCTCCTTTTTAAGAATTTTCATAGCATCTTCGATGGGTGATTTTTGGGCAATATGTTCAAAAATATAGGTTGCCAACTCTGTCGACGTGCTTGTTGCAGTCAGTTTTCCCGCACAGAGATTAATAATCTTTATCGTTTCTTCTTTTGCCATTTTAATATGGTTCCAGCAATTTTCCGATATATAGATTTGCTGTGAAAGGTTATGTTCGTATTCACTTCTTATGGCTGAGACTAATAAGACTTGAAATTGAAAAGCGGTTAATTGCGGACTATTCATTCGCAGAATTAGTTGGTTAGGGTCTATCCGTTCTAAAAACAAAGCCATTCGCTCATACGCCTGCAAGCGTAGTGGTGCAATTGTCGCTTTTGAATTGTATCGCAACTCTAAAAGTCGTTTTTTTTGCTCATTTTCAAGAAAGAATTTAATCAAGAAGTAGGCTGTAAAAAAGACTACTAAAGAGGGCAGAATAATTTTTAAAATTTCGAGTACTAAATTCATAATTACACAACTAACGATTGCAGGAATATATCATTGGTTTTATTGTTTTATCCGCAGTGGAAAAACTCTTTAACCATTTTCGTCATAATTTCAGGATTTTTCTTCACTTCTTCTCTAATATCTTTATCATTGAAAGATTTTAGATGTTTGATAATATCGTCAATCATCTCGGCATTAAAAACTCCGTGTTTTTCATAGATATCGCGATGTTGTAGAAGTTCATTCGCCGATTCCCAACAAGAAGCAGGTAGTTGATTTAGTTTCATCATTTTTTCTCTATTTTCCGGACGATGAATATTAACATCAACGTACGTTTTCTTAGCATAATCGAGAGCTCCTTCCATTTCAAAGCCGTGGCGAGCTGCAACAACCAAACCTGCTAATAAGAGGTAAATATCGGCGGAGCCGTCCGGGCAACGAAATTCGACTGTTTGTTTTTGAGAAAAATCTTCCGTAGAGGGTTTTTCCAGTGGATTTGCTTCTGCAATCATATCTTTATCGGTTGTCCAGCCGAGAGGAACACGTACTAAAACTGAACGGTTTCTATCGCCCCAACAGATAGAGGTCGGTGCTTCTTGGTGAGGCACAAGGCGGAAATAGGAGGTCGGATTCATATTCCCGAATGCCGTAAGAGAGGATGCACAGGTCATATAACCGGCAATAGCCGAACGTGCTATAGAGTTCAGTTTCCCATCATCTACCATCTTGTTAACTCCGTCTTTTTCAATTTTTGTATGAACATGTAGACCGCTACCTGCTTTTCCTTCGGTAATTTTAGGAGCAAAGGTTACGTCTAATCCATATTGATAAGCAAGATTGCGAATAATCCATTTAGCTATAACAAGCTGGTCTGCTGCTTCTTGAACGTCAGTAATCAAAAATTCAATTTCGTTTTGCTCATAAATCTTATCGCCTAACGTAAAATTTCCAACTTCCGAGTGCCCATATTTTATAAGTCCTCCGGTTTGAGCAATATAGTACATGCATTCCATTCTAAATTGTTCAAATTTTGCATAGGGCGTTGATTCGTGATAACCTTTTTGGTCAGGAATTAAGTAAAGATCTTCTTTATCACCGATTACATAATATTCTAACTCACCCATTGCTTGAAAATTCATATTAGTAACTTTCTTAAAGGCATTATGAGCTTTTTTCAAAATATATTCAGGTGAATTTTCCATCTGTTGCCCATCTTTATTAAAATAAGAGCATAAAAAAGAGACCGTAGGGATTTGACAAAATGGGTCTAGAAAAGCAGTCGAAAAGCGAGGAATTACGTATAAATCGCTCGAACCTTCGTGAATAAACGCAGGGAAGATATTTGAACCGTCAACTCTTTCGCCGCAGGAGAGGATTTGTTCCAAATGTTCACGATTTGTAATAACAAAATTGAGGACTTTTAATTTTCCGCCTCCGTCAACATATCTAAAATTAATCATTTTAACATTATTATCTTCGATATACTTAATAATGTCAAGTTTCGTAAATTCTCTTTGAGGCTTTTTTAAATAGCTCACTAATGGATTAATGTTCAATGCGATGTCTTCTTTCATAATGATTTTTTATTAATTAGTTTATACTTTTTTCTCTACTTAATACTCTTTTCAATGGGCATGCAAAGATACAATATTTTATGTGATAACTTTGATAATTAACTAGGAAGATTCATCAATTTAAAATATCGTTTTATCTCTATTTTTAATCTCTCTACGCTGCCGAATGAAATCGTTTTCGGTTCAACATTATTTTGCACCAAAACCATTCCGGACTCTATGTCAACGACATAAGGTGAAATATCAATAAGTGTTATATCGTTTAACTTAAAATCACGAACATAACCCTCATGGAAATTGCTATAAATCTCATCAAAATAGATATTATTTTCTTCACAAAATGGTTGTAATATCTCCATCGTTTCGTCCCATTCATCGGGTTTATTATTATTTTTATAAAAGAAAAAAATCGCTTTATAATTGGGGACGGTCTCGACTTGAATCAAATCGAATCGTCCCATTTCATTGATTTTATACTGGTCGGTTACCGACTTCTTTTTATTAAACTCCTCCGGATTATTTATCAAATCCTCTCTTGCAACATCTTTCAAAGATTTCACCCACTCATAATTTTTCTCTACGATAAAAGTTCCGTCGACTTCGCGGGTGGTAGTCCAAATTTCGGTCTCAAGAATCTCATTATCTTGAACGGCAATATTGACTGCAACGGGTAAGATATCGAGTATTCGTTGACTGCCCGAGCCTGCTACGGTAACTAAGTATATCCACTCTCGCGATTCGGATTGTAGCATCCACAGCTCTTTCCCTTCGGATAATCTTTCAATACAGCGCACGCCCCATTTTATCGGGAAATCGGTACGAATGGTCGGAGACGTGCCTTGATACCTATCAAATAGCACTCTAAAATCACGTAAAAAATCGACTGAAATCGGATAAAGGCTATCTTTATCCGATAAATCCGTAAAAATTTCATTGGATATAATCGAAACAGGATAATCCACCGTCTTAGATTCTTCAGCGATTGAGATAGGTTGTTGTTTTTGCCTACAAGAAGCTAAAGTAAGCAAAATAATACTAATTACCAAAAAATAGTTTCCGCTAACCCTTTTATACGTTTTCATATTCTAAAAATATATATTTATAGCAAATTTAAAACTCTGAACTACTCTTTTTGCCTATATATCAATTTTTTGTAATAATTCCCTCGTTCAATAAAATCTTTAAATTGGTCAAAACTTGCTGCCGCAGGCGAAAGAAGACAGATTTTTCCTTTTTGTGTATATTGAAAAGCAAAGTTAACAATTTCCGCAAAATCATTCTCTAAGATAAAATGCGGCGGTAGTAAATATTTCTCTTTCCACTCCGTATATATTCGCTTGCCCGCAGGTCCTGTAAAGGCAATATTCGCTACCTTATCCTCTTGTAAATATTCAATTAATAGGCTATAATCAATTCCTCTATCAAAACCGCCCAAAATCAACGTGTCCACTTTTCGTAACGTCTTTAGAGCAGCTATCGTAGCTTCGGGAATTGTAGAAATGCTGTCGTTGTAAAAATAGACATCTTGGAAATTCCCCACAAACTCAAGTCGATGCGGCAACCCTTTGAAAGTTTTAAGTTGTGCAAGTATCTCATTAGCGGAAAGATTTTTTAAAATACAGGGTAATATAGCCGCCATCATGTTATAAAAATTGTGACGTCCCGGTAAGTTTTCAAAATGCGACAAATCAAACTCCGCAATAATATTCTTTTGTTTCGTAATCACTATCGTGTTGTCATAACTGCATGCCCCATCTGCCAGATTCTGTTCACGACTAAAAGGGAAAAAAATACGTTTATAATCATGCGCTTTTAGAAGTTTTGAAATATACGCATCATCAAAATTATAGATTAAAATATCGTTCTCATTTTGGAATTTAGTGATATTCGTTTTCGCTATCTGATAATTACTGAAGGTGTTAAAATGGTCTAAATGTTCCTGATAAAGATTAAGCAGTACGGCAATGTGCGGGGAGTGATTGACAAATTCCAATTGATGAGCGGAGAGTTCGGCTACGATAGTCGTATCATCATCAATTGAGTCAACAATATCAAAAAAGGGTATCCCAATATTTCCGGATAGAATTACATTGTTTTTAGTCTCCTTAAAAATATGATAAATAAGAGAGGCGGTAGTACTTTTACCTTTAGTCCCTGTAATTCCAATAACTTGTTCTTTAAATGCTTTTAAAAAGAGGTCTGTTTGTGAAGATATTTTATAAGATGGAATAAAATAGGAAAGCCCATTCAAATTCACCCCGGGCGTTTTCAAAATTAGGCTAAAATCGTTCAGATTTTTATCATACTCATCTCCCAGAACAAAAGTCACATTCTTATCTTGGCTAAATTCTGCTATTTGTAAATTGCTATTTTTATCGGCGACCGTCAACGGTAGTGTCGGAAAATGGTTCCGAATAAAACGATAGGAAGAGACTCCCTCTTTCCCAAATCCAAGTATTACAATTTTCTCATATTGTAATGATTGTAAAATTGTATCTTTCTTCATTTGTCAAATTTTGAGTTAGGCACAAAAATAAAGATTTTAATAATACAATCGTATAAATAACAACTACTTTTTCTCATTCTCAACTATTTTATTTTTCCTATTTTTCTAAGTTTTTTAAATTAAAAGAAAAGCCGTAAAATACTTTTTTTTCGATTGTTTTTTTTTATACCTTTGAACCACAATAACGAAATTATGTCAAAAAACCTTATTCATCTAATAATCAACGCTGTAACACAAAATAATCATTTTTTCCCTTTAACCATTTTTCAGTTTTAGTAATAATAACTTCAATTCATATTTTTTTAATCATATAAAACTAATTAATCAACATGTCAGGAAACAAAAAAATTTTAAACAAGGAGAGTGTTGTCATTAAATTTGCGGGTGACTGTGGTGACGGCATGCAACTTTCAGGGACAATTTTTTCAGAATCGGCGGCATTAATGGGAAATGACATCGCCACATTCCCGGATTATCCGGCTGAAATTCGTGCGCCTCACAATACGATAGCAGGAGTTTCCGGCTACCAAGTTCACGTAGGCAAAGAGACACGAATTATTGGAGACGAATGCGATGTTTTAGTTGCCATGAACCCGGCTTCGCTCAAAGCAAATTTAAAATGGGTGAAAAAAGGCGGTTTGATTATCACCGATGAGGACAGCTACAACGAAAAAGCCCTAGAAAAGGCAGGCTACACCTCTAACCCGTTAGAAGATGACTCTTTAAGCTCTTATCGAGTTATCCAAGCTAAGATTACCACAATGGCAAGCGAAACCGCTAAAGCGCTAGGATTAGCTCCTAAAAGTGCGGCACAAACAAAAAACATGTTCTGCCTTGGAATGATTTATGCTATCTTTGATTATCAATTAGAAACGCCTTTCAATCTTTTAGATAAGAAATTTAAAACAAAACCTCAGATTGCAGATGTCAACAAAAAAGTGATGCAAGAAGGCTATGCTTTTGCAGAGAATCTTGAACTTATTGAATCTAAAGTTCACATTGCGCAAGTGGAACTTCCGAAGGGACGTTATCGTAACATAACAGGGAACATAGCAACGGCTTGGGGTTTATTAGCCGCTTCGGAACGGTCGGGACACAAACTCTTTCTCGGCTCCTACCCTATTACGCCGGCTACTGACATTCTTATAGAATTGGCGAAATATAAATCTTTGGGAGCAAAAGTTTTTCAGGCTGAAGATGAGATTGCGGGAATTTGTTCCGCCATCGGGGCTTCGTTTGCCGGTGCCTTAGCCTGTACCACTACCTCCGGACCCGGCTTGTCGCTTAAAACGGAAGCGCTCGGTCTCGCCGTTATGACAGAACTCCCGTTAGTGGTTGTGGACGTTCAACGTGGCGGTCCTTCAACAGGATTACCGACAAAATCGGAACAAGCCGACTTAAACATGGCTCTATTTGGCAGAAATGGCGAAGGTCCTTGCATTGTCATTGCCGCCTCTTCCCCCGGCGACTGCTTCTATCAAGCTTACAACGCCGCAAAATATGCTATGGAAACGATGACCCCCTGTATTTTACTAACAGACGGAAATATCGGTCAAGGAAGTGAACTTTTTAGAATACCTAAGGTCGCTGATTTGCCGGATATTAAACCGCCGGTAGCAAAACCTAATGACCCTGATTTTAAACCGTACCGTAGAGACCCCGAAACATACGTAAGACAATGGGCAATTCCGGGAATGGAAGGACTACGCCACCGTATCGGAGGCCTTGAAAAAACGGATATTTTCGGAGCAGTTTCAACAGACCCTCTCAACCATGCAAAAATGGTCGAAAACAGAAGTCAGAAGGTTCAACGACTCGCTAACAGACTCCCACTACAAACCGTTGACGGAGAAAAAGAAGGTGATTTATTATTGGTTAGCTGGGGAAGCACAAAAGGCTCTGTTTCAACAGCAATTAAAGAAGTTAGAGCAAACGGAAAGAAAGTTAGTCATGCACACTTTTCAAATATTATGCCCCTCCCGAAAAATACCGGTGAGGTGCTTCGTGGCTTCAAAAAGATTTTAGTTTGCGAATTAAATTCAGGACAATTTGCAAATTATCTCAGAATGACTCACCCACAATACCAATATTTACAGTATAATAAAATTCAAGGGTTACCTTTCACCGTGCAAGAAATCGTTAACCAAATCAACAATTTAATTTAAAAATAAGGAGAAGATAGATATGAGTTACAAAACAATTGAAAGAACAACAGAACAATTGACAAAAGAAGATTTTGCAAGTGACCAGATGGTGAGATGGTGCCCCGGTTGTGGGAATCATGCTATTTTAGCTGCCGTTGAAAATGTTTTTCCACTCATCGGTTACAAAAAAGAGAATTTTTGTGTAATTTCCGGAATCGGTTGCTCCTCTCGATTTCCTTACTATATGAACACTTACGGTTTTCATGGAATTCATGGTAGAGCCAACGCAATCGCTACGGGCGTTCGCCTATTTAATAGAGGTTTAAGTGTTTGGATTCCTACCGGTGACGGCGACTCGCTGGCTATCGGCGGAAATCACTTTATCCATATTATTCGTCGAAATCTTGACGTTAATATCATGCTTTTCAATAATGAAATTTATGGATTGACAAAAGGGCAGTACTCCCCTACTTCTAAAATTGGAAAAGTTACGAAAACTTCTCCGTACGGAACTATCGAACACCCTTTTAATGTCGGTGAGTTAGTTATGGGAGCACAAGGCACCTTCTTTGCTCGCGTAATCGATACGAACCCGAAATTTATTACGGAAGTTTTACTTGAAGCCGCAAAACATGACGGAACATCAGTAGTGGAAATGCTACAAAATTGTGTCATCTTTAATGACGGAACTCACGATTACGTTACAGGAAAAGACGTGCGTGACGAACATCAATTAATTTTGAAACACAACGAAAAAATGCTCTTTGGAAAAGATAAAACAAAAGGTATTAAATTAGGAATGCATGGACTTGAAGTGATTGAAATAGGGAAAAACGGCACTATTGATGACGTGCTCGTGCATGATATGTATCGAAAAGATGAAGGCATTCACCTAATGTTAGCCCAAATGAAACCCCCACACTTCCCCATTGCTCTCGGTGTTATTCGCTCAGCAGATTACGACACTTACGACGCTCTATTCGAAGAACAAATCGTTACTGCTCAAAAAACAGGCAAAATCCGCTCCGTTGACGATATCCTGAACAGTGGCGACACCTGGGAAGTATAAACAGTGATAAAAAAATAACAATTGAAATCACCGTGCCTCTTTTTAATAAGAAAAATATTTTTCATAACACTCTTTTTGGTAATCTCGGGAGAGCTTAAAGCTCAACGAGATTTACCATTAAGAATTGAACTGGAAACAACCAAAAAGAACGCCGTTTACCATCTTAAAAGTGTTGAAAATCACGGTTGCTTTATCTTTTTTAAAGGTCAAACTATAAGTAAGGACTCTACCACTTGGTTGTTCACCTTACTTGACACCAATCTTATTAAAAAAAAGAGTTTTCCGATACCTCTTCCTTCAAAAATACAATACATCACCTCTGCCTATTCCGATAACGTGGCGTGGTTTCTATTTCAAGAACAAAAAAATAAAAAATCACCCATTACCTCTTATATCCTCTCCATCAATTTAATCAACGCATCGGTAAATATTGAGAAAAACGCACTTATTTCAGACCCGAATATTTACGCAATGCACCAATTTGAAAATTTCCTACTATTTAATACCAAAAAGAAAGATGAAGAAAAAATATATGTTTATCATCTCTATTCTAAGCGTTTTTCCGAAATAGAAACTCCCAGTCCAATCTATTCAGTCGAATTTCAACAAATAGACACTTTTAATCATCGAATTTTTATCGGCTTACAAATAAGCACTTCCCGATTTATGATGTTAGAACTAAACAAGAACGGCGCAGTCGAACAGGAACTCTTTTTCCCTAAAAACAACGAAAACAGCTATCATTCTGCACGATTAGCCGTAGCGGACTCTCTATCAACGCTTATTATAGGCACTTACAGCATAAATCAGGGTCGCACGACCAACAATTTTCAGTCCGGAATTTACACACTACTTTATAAAGACGATAAGTTTCAGCAACCTATTTTCTATAATTTCACCCAATTAGAAACCCGAGACTCTTCATCAAAAAAGAACAACAAATCGCTGAATTTACTATTAGCCGTAGGAGATATCGCTGTTGATTCCAAGCAAGAACAATTTACATTAACCGGCGAAGTTTTTAATCCGGAATATAGACATAGTACCTATAATTATTTTGACGATAATCTTTTTTACTCGCCATACTCAACTACCTTTATAGGCTACCGTTACGTGAACGTTTACGTAACAACATTTAATAAAAATGGCGAGTTGTTATGGCATCACTATTTACCATTTGAAAACATCTTAACACAGCGAGTAACCGTCCACGTGAAGGTCTTTTACGAAGGCGAGAACGCCGTTATTTATTATCCTTTCAACTCCAATCTCAACTTTACGCGTGTGCATAAATATGAGGTTTTAGATAAAATGGCAACGATTCCTATCGAAACATTACACTACAAAGATGTGATTAAATATTCTCAAAAGTTAAAAATTGAAAATTGGTATCAAAATAATTTTTTAATTTCAGGATATCAGTACATCAACAATAACTCAAAAGCGTACAAATCAAAACGTTTTGTATTCTTTATCAATAAATTAAGATATCAATAATTTTCTTTTGGGCGTGCCCCGTTCGCTGACGCTCACGGGTCGGCGCCCGGTTACAAGTCCGCGGGCACAAGCCGTGGGGACGCAAGGCGGCAAAAAGAGCTTACAAGCTCGCTTTTTTGCCGCCGC
>DUOL01000166.1 GCA_012838875.1 Bacteroidales bacterium
CCTAAATAGGTAATATATGAAAACAACACAAAAACACCCCGATTGGGCTTTGAAACACAAAAAGCCCGGAACTGAATTAAAGTTAATTAATGGACGTTATTATCTTTACAATGTAAAGTCTGTTTACGACAAAACAATAGGGAGGTCAAAAAAAATCTCATTAGGAATACTCGGCAGTATTACCAAGGAAAAAGGGTTTATTCCTTCCGAAAAAAATGAGTTAAGAAAGAAAAGCGGAAAGTCTTATTTGGAAAAACAAATCATGCTTTTTGAATATGGTCTTGCCAAATGGTTGATGGATGAATTGGAAAACAGTGGCGTAATGAAATCCCTGAAGGAACATTTTCCCATGCATTGGAAATTTATCGTATGGATGGTCTATTGTCGAATAGGTTATCAATCTCCGTTAAAAAACATTTCCTTTCATTTAGAGAACTCCTTTATATTAGATATGTTGGAATGGCATGAAAAAATATATGACGCTAAAATATCTGACTATCTTTTTGATTTAGGTCACATGGGCAATTCTATTCACGAATTTATGAGACCTAAGGAGAAAAAACGGCGTACAATTTTGATAGATGCTACCGATATTGCTTTGCAATCCAATAACATTACACTATCCCAAAAGGGTTACAATTCCAATATGGACTTTCAGCCACAATTTGTGTTGTTATACCTTTATGACGCTCTCACGCTTGAACCTATTTATTACCGTTCTATACCAGGGAACGTACGGGAGGTGTCAGCAATGAAAAACACCTTGATTATGAGTGGGTTGGAAGATTGTATTTATATAAGTGATAAAGGATTTTTTTCACACTCTAACCTGACCCAGCTGGAAAGTATGTCCTTACAGTATATCATTCCCCTTAGACGAGACAATAAACAAATACCTTATGAACTTCTTAATGAAATTGAGCAAAGCAACAATTACTTCCCATATTCTAAGCGGTTCATCTTTCATACCGACACAAAAAATGTCGGGGGAAGAAAAATAGAACTCTTTTTAGACGGTAAACTCAGGGAGCAGGAGAAAACGGATTATCTGTCTCGCATTGAATCCCTACCCGAAAGTTTTTCCAAAGTCAAATTCAACGAAAAGGTAGCAACGATGGGAACACTCGCCATTATACACAACACGACATTGACCCCACAAGACATATACGTAGAATATAAAAATAGAGGTTCTATAGAGCAATTTTTTGACCATTTTAAAAACACGATTGAAGCCGATTGCTCTTACATGCAGAGAGAAGAGTCCCTCAATGGCTGGTTATTCATAAACCACCTAAGTATGTTGATGATATACAAACTTTTCCAAATCTTGAAAACAACGCCGTTGAATAAAAAGCAAAACCTCATCCACCATTATTCCTTCCATGATGCTATTGAGCATTTGAAAACTATCAAAAAGATAAAATTTGCTCCTGGTGAGTTTGTTACGAGTGAAATAAACAAATCCACTAGAATACTACTTGAGAGGATGCAAATTTCTATTACCTAAAAATTTAGGGTTTGGTTTAAGTTTACTTTTATCCTGTAGACCAAACTATGGGCGCCTATCAACTATTAATGGTAATAGTCAATAACAACCCTATCCCCTGCTTTCATCGTATTACCGCCATTATTAGCCGGAATATAAGTAAATACTCGATTAGAATATGAAACAGCAGTATTGGAAATTCTAACTCCGTTAACATATATTTTTATAGTAAACATTTGATGTGGTTCAGGGTCGCCGGCACCCAAATTAAATGTAGTTTGATTTGCTGTCGCACTAGGATACTCTTTTGAAACCTCACCGGTAATTAAATATTGCGTTATCATAGTTTTTAACATTGCAATGGTATCTTTCAACTGTTGTATTGAATCATACACATTCGCATTCATGGATAATAGCAATTTTTCCGTAACTAAACTATCACTATTAGTATCATTAAGAACTGTAGCTACACGACTGTTAATTACATTATTGATAGCAGTATTTAATTCACTTGTATGAACATAATATTTTAATGAATCGCTAATTTGACCACTTACACAATCACGAATGCTGTCGCAACTTAATTGTGTGGCTAAGAGTTGTGTGATAGAATCATGAATCTGACCACTTACACAATCTTTGATATTATCACAACTTAACTGATTTTCTAATAAGTGAACGATAGAATCGTGAATCTCATTACGCCACTCACCACGTAATACTTCTGCCGTGTCATGGATAGAAACTTGCCACTCACCACGTAGTACTTCCGCCGTGTCATGGATAGTACCTTGCCACTCACCGCGTAGTACTTCCGCCGTATCGTGAATAGAAACTTGCCACTCGCTACGTAATACTTCTGCTGTATCGTGAATAGCGCCTAATAAGTCCGTTGTTATATTAGCTAACGAATCACTTATCTGTTTGCTTACACAAACTTGAATGCTATCGCAACTTAATTGATTGGCTAATAAATAAGCAATAGAATCGTGAATCTCATTA
>DUOL01000167.1 GCA_012838875.1 Bacteroidales bacterium
TAAAAGAGTAAGCAAAATCAGATGAGTAAAAGTTTAAAACAACATACCATTACAGGGATGGTGTGGAGTAGTATCGGGAAGTTTGGCACACTCGGCATCTCTTTTCTATCCAACATTATTTTGGCACGCATCTTATATCCCCAAGATTTTGGAATGATTGGAATGTTATACATTTTTATTGCTATTTCTCAAACTTTTATTAACGGGGGACTTGGCTCTGCTTTGATTCAACGAAAAGAACCAACTCATATAGACTATTCTACCGTCTTCTATTGGAATCTTTTCTTTGCGGTCTTTTTTATTTTAATTCTCTATTTTACATCGCCGTTGATTGCTGGGTTTTATGAAATGGACGAGTTAAAGAATATTTTGCGAGTTCAAAGCATTATTCTGATAATCAACTCTTTTTCTCTTGTTCCCGCAACTTATTTGCAAAAAAATCTACGATTTAAAGAGCTTTCCATCCGAAATATCATTTCCGCTTTAGTCGGTTTGCTTGCCGCAGTATCGTTAGCCTACGCCGGCTTCGGAGTATGGAGTTTGGTTTATTCGACTCTCTTGGCAGGTGTTACTAATGTGATTTTGCTGTGGAAAATGAGTTCTTGGAGACCTACTTGGGAATTTAGCTTCGAGTCCCTAAAAAATCTTTTTAGCTTTGGAGGATTGATTTTACTTTCCGCACTGGTGGAAACAATCTACGTTAATATCCAAGGATTAATTATCGGAAAAGCGTTCTCCGCTACTAAATTAGGATATTATACACAAGCAAGAAAGTTGGAAGAGGTCCCCTCAGCTAGTCTTTCCTCTATTGTAAACGAAGTTTCCTTCCCTGTTTTTTCAAAATTACAAGATGATAGACAAACACTCAAAAGAGGTGTGCAAAAAAGCATTAAATCAGTTGTATACCTCAACTTCCCATTGATGGCATTGTTGATTGTTATCGCACACCCGCTCTTTATATTGCTCTATACCTCCAAATGGGAGCCGGCTGTTCCCTATTTCCGGATTCTCTGCTTGGGTTCTATGCTCTATACATTAAATACGGTGAATACTAATGTGATTAAATCGTTGGGAAAAGGAAATATTTACTTCATTTTGCAGTTTTCCAAAAGATTGGTAGGAGTGATTTGTATTCTATTAAGCGTTCGTTTTGGAATTGAGGCGATGTTATGGACTATCATGGCACTACAATACGTTTTTTTTCTTGTCAATTCGGCGGTGAATGGGAAATTGATAGGTTACGGCTTTTGGAAACAGATTAAAGATGTGATAGGGAGCTATCTATTGACCGCTGTGGCGGGAATTATCGCCTATTTTGCATTGCATGCTACTCCCCTTAATGAAAATCTCATTATGATTATACAGATTATAATATTCTCTCTGATTTACATTGGAGCTAGTGCTTTGTTTAAAATGGAAGGATACCTTACCTATAAGGAGATTTTAATAAATGTTGTAAAATCGAAATTTAAAAAAGTTTAAAAATGGAAATACGTTGGATTGAAAAGCTAAAAAAACTAATGTTTAGACGTAGCTTAGTCTCAGAAATTCACAAAAAATATCTAAAATTGAAAGTTAGGCGTCCTTTAACAAGAAAGCAGAAAAGAGAGATTAGAGCCTATTTTAAACCTTGGGTAAAAGGACCTATTCCGTTGATTTGGCACAAGTTTATCTACTCCCGAACGGCTCAATTTCACGTCAACTACATTCCTTTGTTTGTATATCGTTCTGAGATGATTGGAAGAATGAACTATTTCCCCTTTATGAATGCTTATGCAGATAAAAACTTTTTCCCGATTCTTTTCCCCGACCAAAATCAACCCAAGATGATTATTCAAAATATTCAGGGATATTATTATAGTGAAAATCAGCCAATTACAAAAGAGAAAGCGGTAGAACTTTGTTCGAATTTGAATAATGCCATCATCAAACCTGCACATACAACGAGGGGAATTGGTGTTAGGAAATTAATTACCGAACAAGGAGTGAGCAATATTGATGGCAAAAGCGTTGAAGAGGTTCTTGACTCTTACGGAGTTAACTTTTTGGTACAAGAATTCGTAGATCAACACCCCGACATGAGTAAATTAAATCCGAGTTCCGTCAACACCATTCGCTTGTTGACCTACCGCAGTGGAATGGAGATTATTCTGCTTTACGGTGTAATTCGTATCGGCAAGAAAGATGCTGTGATTGACAATGAGAGTGCGGGTGGAATTAGTGCTAAAATCAATGAAGACGGAACTTTGGCACAATATGCGTATGGGGCACCCGGCGATGACCAAGTAGAGGTAAGTGACGGGGGTGTTACTTTGAAAGGTTATCCGATTCCCTCCTATCACAAAGTGGTGGAAACGGCTAAAAAAATGCACTTTAGATTGCCCTATTTCGATATTGTGGCTTGGGATTTTGCCATAGATAGGCAAGGGGACCCGCTCTGTATCGAGTGGAATGCGAACCCTGACTTGAGCCAAACCGCAGGCGGACCCGCTTTTGGCGAGTACACGGAGCGTGTTTTAAACGAAACCTATAAAAAAATTAATTCACGAAAAAAATATTGGTAAAAATGTCCATAAGAAGAAAAATATTACCCTTTCTATTTAATATTTCACCTAAATTGAGCGTACGAGTAAAGTTTTTGACACTCTACCCCCATTATCGAAAATTTTTATCTTTCAAAAATCCGATTTCTTTGGACGAAAAGATTCAGTGGTTAAAGTTTAACACTTACAATAACAATAGTTTGGTAACTTTATGTGCCGATAAGTATCGTGTTAGAGAATATCTCAATCACCTTGGATTGGAAGAGATTCTGAATGAATTGTACGGAGCGTATGACCAGCCGGAAGAGATTGATTGGGAAAAGTTGCCACAAAAGTTCGTTATTAAGTGGAATTTCGGACAAGGACACAACTTCTTTTGCGCCGATAAAACGACATTACAGATTCCTGAAACGATGCAACTTCTGAAAGATTGGCGGAAAACTCATTCCCGTTTCCACAAACAATACTCAGAATTACACTATCGTGATATTCAACCCAAATTAATCTGCGAGAAATATATAGAAACGGAAGATGGGGCACTGCCTGTTGATTATAAAGTGTATTGTTTCAACGGGGTGGCACATTTTGTCTTAGTATGTACTAATCGTGCTTCAGGGAAACCTTCGTTCTACTTTGTGGACAAGGATTGGGAGTTACAGCGACTCAATAAAAGTGGAAAAGAGGCACCGGAGGGATTTCAAGTACCGAAGCCTGAGGGATATCAACAACTGTTTGAATATGCGAGCCGTCTGGCAAAACCGTTCCCTTTTGTGCGGGTAGACCTTTATTTAGAAAAAGGGAAGGTCATCTTCGGAGAGTTGACCTTTACGCCTGCGGGCGGATTTGACCCTAATAGACTTTACGATACCGATCTTTTATTCGGCTCAATGGTTGACTTAGATTACGGCAAAAATTGTCGCTCCCTCGAAAACGTAAAAAAAATATAAGCAAATTATTATTCCTCCTATCCCGTTTTTATCAACACTTTATAGAAATTATTAATAATCAATAATATGTCGTCTATTTTTTTCGTTATTTAAAAGTTCTAAAGGAGAACGTATATTTATCAGACGATAATTGAAATAAATTTTTAATTTTGCTAAAAAATAGATAAAGAGAAATTTAAGTAATAAATCTTACAAATTGCTTAAAATGTCCGTTAAGAACGACAAGAATATACCCTATTATTTGATAGCAGCAGGACTTTTTATCTTGCTAAAGTTTGCTTTTAGGGTTGCCGACAATAACGATTTGATATTTCTTCTAAAACCGATTGATACACTTGTTGGATTATTGACAGGTTCTCACTCGGTTTACTCTTTAGAGAACGGTTTTTTCCACGAAAACCTCAACATTATTATTGACAAATCTTGTTCCGGCTTTAACTTTTGGGTTTTATCTTTTCTACTCTTTACTTATCTGACAGTGAGATACTTTAACAAAACCTTAAACAAAATTCTTACCATTCCCGCCTCACTGATTGGGGCTTATCTGCTAACTATATTTGTAAATACATCACGGATTTTTGCTTCAATAGTGATACAGCGACAAACACAAAATATTTTCCTAAACCAACAACATATTATACACGAGGTAATTGGAATAATCACTAACCTATCATTCCTTGTTTTAGCTTATATAGTCATTGAAAAATTTTTAAGAAATAGAAAACAAAATGAGAAATTTACTTAACCCAAAATGGCTTTTTATTATTAACACATTACCAATTGTAGTGTTGTTTTTTCTTTTCTTTAGCCAGTTCAGTATCATTAAAACTCTATTAGATGAGAACTCTATCCGATATTGGATAATTTTTGGAGTCTCATTGGGAACTCTTGGCTTGCTAAATTTTCTTTATGCCCTTTATCTAACACTTAAAAAGAAAAGCGTAAATGTTTGGTATGGAGTACTCGCTCTGCTTTGTTATATTGGATTCATCTACCTTTACATTTGGCATTTAGATAAAATTTTTCCTTTTTCAATTCCTCAATGGTTGCTTTCGGGGAATATCTTTTTATACGTAGGAACATTCCTAATGCCAACACTTGCCTACTCTCTCTTTATTTTGGTTTCTCACTTTACCCCTGACGATAAAGAGCATAAGCCATGGGTTAATTTTTTAATTGCAATTGGAATTCCTATTGTAGGGTATCTCTTTTCACGAATCGGACTTCCATTATGGTGGTATCAAGTTGAAGGAATGTTTTTTACTCATGCCCTTTTAATACTTTTTATTAGCATCACTTTAGTTTTTTTCTTTTTCTTAGTTAGGGGCGTTTTCATCATCGCAACTAAAAAAGCGAATATTTGGCTAAAATACCAATTGGCTTGGAAAATTCCTATTGCCATTGTACTACCATTGTTAGGTCTATTAGTTAATAACGGACACTTATTTAATTCTTCTTTCATCGACGGAGTTTTTGGAGATTTTAGTAATATTTGGTTTTATATTCTTGCCGTAGTGAATGGTATTTTGGTCTGTCTGCCTAATCTTGAGAATAAATTATACCGACTATTTCTTTTCATAGGAAGAAGTTTGACATTTGCCTACACACTCTACTTCTTTCTGGTATTTCTTCCCTTTTTGCCTTTATCAATAGTCGCAATTATTGCATTCGGCACAGGATTTTTAATGCTAACACCTTTATTACTCTTTGTTATTCACGTTAATGAGCTTTCAAAAGACTTTGCTTACTTGAAACCGCTCTTTTCAAAAAAACTTATTATCGGAATGGCTGTACTTGGATTTTTAGTGATTCCATCTGTCATAACGGGAACTTATCTTAGAGACAAAAGTGTTCTAAATAAAACACTATCTTACTTATACACACCCGATTTCTCAAAGCAATATAACATTAATAAAAAGTCTCTTCAAAAGACGCTTAAGCTTATCAAAAGCCATAAAAACCACAATGGTAGCGGGGGAGAATTATTTGGCAACAGAATTCCCTATTTGTCATCCTATTTTAATTGGTTGGTAATGGATAATCTCACTTTGTCTAATTCAAAAATTGCTGAAATTGAAAAGGTATTTTTTGGTAAAACCTCTAATAATTATATGTTTCGAGAGGAAAATATCCGGAACGACAATGTGAACATCACTAATATTTCCACAAACAGTACTTACGATAAATCGCAAAAGGCTTGGAAAAGTTGGGTCGATTTGGAGATAACCAATAAAAATGAAGATTTTTGGTTTTCAGAATATGCCACAACAATTGATTTGCCTGAAGGGTGTTGGATTAGCGACTATTATTTGTATGTGGGAGAAGTAAAAGAATCGGGTATTTTAGCAGAGAAAAAATCGGCAATGTGGATATTTTCTCAAATCAGAAACGAGAATAAAGACCCCGGAATTCTATATTATCTGACAGGTAATAGAGTTTCTTTTAGGGTGTTTCCATTTGCAAAAGATGAAGTGAGAAGAACAGGGATAGAGTTCCTGCACAAAGAACCGATTGAGCTAAATATAGATAATAATATTATTGAATTAGGGAATATTGAGGAGACTATTTATGAAAATATTGAAACCGAAAATATCGCTTATGTTTCTGCTCAACAAAAACAAAAATTGAATCAGGTAGCACGTAAACCATATTTCCATTTTTTGGTTGACGTCTCCAAAGAGCAAAGCGACAAATCAGGAGATTTTATCAGAAGAATTGAGAAAGTTATAGGTAGCTACAAACCTCTTTCGGAAAATGCGAAAATCAGTTTTGTCAATAGTTATGTAAATACAATATCGTTAGATGCAGATTGGAGAAAACAATTGGATAATCAAACTTTTAATGGGGGTTTCTATTTGGATAGAGCAATAAAAACAGCTTTGTTTAACGCGTACCAAGAAAACTCGAAGAGCTATCCGGTTATCGTAGTTGTAACGGATAGCATTGAAAATGCAGTTTTGGGTAAGGATTTCGCTGACTTCAGATTTGCTTTTCCTGAAAGTGACATATTTTATCATCTTGACAAAAATAACAATTTGAGAAGACACTCTTTAATGAGAAATTCAATGGTAGAATTACCTGAAATAAAGAGAGAATCTATATTTCACGAAACCGTGTTAGAATATCGGTTATCTGATAATTCTATTGCCTATTTACCAAATAACAGTGAGCCAAGCATCATTTTAAAGAGAGATATATTTGACATAGCCGACACGGAGATAAAAGAAAAGAGTTGGCAATCCGCCTTAACTATGCAGGGACAATGGATTTCACAAACTCTTCACCCTGAAATTTCGGAGAAAGGGTGGAACAGTATGGTGAAATACAGTTTTATCTCTAAGATAATGACACCCGTAACCTCTTATTTGGTAGTAGAAAATGAAGCACAAAAAGCAATGTTGAAAAAGAAACAAAAAGAGGCTTTATCGGGGAACAAATCGTTGGACTTCAGCGAAGACATTGATAGAATGAGCGAGCCGAGTTTAATACTCATGGGAATCTTACTTTTGCTTGCCGTATGGTACAGAGAGAAAAGAAAACGAGCATGGACACGGTAAAAAGTTGTGCACGAGTAATTTAGCTGCGTGAGGCGCTTAGGTGGAAAGCCCGCAAGGGCGGA
>DUOL01000027.1 GCA_012838875.1 Bacteroidales bacterium
GGTTTGTCGGACCTGAGGCGGCGTTCTATTCGATGCTCTATCCCGGTATTGGCACAATTTTAACGACTCAGAAAAAACATGGTATTGGAGCGATGACGGCATTTACAATTTTCGGTGCCGGAACGCTTACTTCTTATATTTATAGCAGGAAGTTAGCTACGCAAGCCGCTCAATACCCATTAGATTCAAAGGAGTATGAAAAATATAAAATGAATAGTAATCTATTGGCAATAGGCTCTTATGTGGGCATCGGCGTGTGTGGAGTTATCTATATTTCCGATGTGGTTACGGCTTTGGTAAAAGGAATAGATAATTTGAAAAAAGCGAGGACATTCAAGAAAAATAGAATTGAAAGACCAACGGAGCTACAATACGAACCTATCGAATTTATTAAGTAGGTTTGTGCCGTGATAATTGTCCGTATTTTAGATTAACCTCGTTATTGTCAATCAATTGTCGTATAACCTTTACTAACTTTTCTTCTTTAAAATCTTTATTTAAAAGTGTAACAACTTCGCGAATGGAGTAGGTCTTATTCGTTAAAAGAGTTAGAACCGCTATTTTCATTTTTTGAAATTCCTTTTCGGTAACGGTGTGTAATCTTTTTTTAATGCAAATATCGCAAGCTCCGCAGGTCTGGCTCTTCATCTCGCCAAAATAGCGTAAAAGCACTTGACTGCGACAACTATTTTCTTCTTTAACATAATCAATGACAGCATTTAATCGCTGTTTTGCTACTTTTTTACGTTGGTGATAGTGTTCGGCATCAAGCGTTATATCATAATCGCGAATTCTGTCTTCGGTAAAAATAAGCGTGGGCTTAAGAGTTTTCGGACGATAAGAGATGATTTTAAACTTATGTATCTTTTTGAGGAGAGCTACCACCTCTTCTTCGCTTCGGTCGGTTCTTCGGGCAATTTCGGCTTCATTTATTTTAACAAAATCGGTAAAAAGAGCACCGTATGAACGCAGTAAAACTTTGAGAAAGTCGTATAATTCCGGATATTGTTGCTCGAAAATATCAAGTGCCTTTTGATTGGCGAGTACGTGCATGACTGAGACTCTGTTTTCGTCTTCAAGATAGAGTAAAAGTCCGATTTTTTCAAGATATTTTATCGCATGATAAAGAATGGTGATATTTGATTTTGAGATTTTGGCAAACATTTCCAACTCGAAAGGGAAACTGCTGTTTTTCCCGCTACGTATTGCGATTTGATAATAGTTGACAAGTTTAAGATATATTTGCCGAATTTGGTCGATGGTTGGAAAGGTTAACGCAAAATTTCTTTTCAACTCCTTTATATCATTTCCGTCATACAGCATAATGGCTACGGAGCTTTTCTCGTCTCGTCCTCCTCTGCCTGCTTCTTGAAAGTAGGCTTCGAGCGTGTCGGGAATGTCAAGATGAATGACGAAACGGACGTCCGGCTTGTCAATCCCCATTCCGAAAGCATTGGTTGACACGATAATACGTGTTTTATTTACCATCCAATCGTTCTGTTTCCGGTCACGGGTTGTCGTGTCCAAACCGGCATGGTAATAGTCGGCGCTGATACCGTGTTTATTTAAAAAGTCGGCAATCTCTTTTGTTTTTCTTCGATTTCGGACATAAATTACTCCTGTGCCGGGATAACGTTGAACAATACGCAACATCCGTCCGAATTTATCTTCTTCTTTAACTACATAATAGATGAGATTATCCCTTTTAAAACTCTTTTGGAATAGGTTTTTCTCTTTAAATATTAATTTCTCTTGAATGTCAATTACAACTTCGGGCGTTGCCGTGGCGGTAAGTGCTAAAATCGGAGCTTCGGGAAAGTAGGGACGAATCGCTGCAATTTCGAGATAGGGTGGTCGAAAGTCATATCCCCACTGTGATATACAGTGTGCCTCATCAACTGCAATCATTGATACTGGTAATTTTTCCAGAGATGCACGAAAGGTATCGGTTTTAAGTCGTTCGGGAGAGAGATACAAGAATTTGAAATCCTTGTCGAAGGTGGCGTTATTTATTATCAACTCTATCTCTCTGTAAGGAAGTCCCGAGAATATGGCGGCGGCTTTAATACCCCGTTTTTTTAAATTCTCTACCTGATCTTTCATAAGGGCGATGAGTGGCGAGATGACAATACAGAGTCCCTCTTTGGCAAGGGCAGGAACTTGAAAGCATATTGATTTGCCTCCTCCGG
Organism: Bacteroidales bacterium; assembly: GCA_012838875.1. Lineage (GTDB taxonomy): Bacteria > Bacteroidota > Bacteroidia > Bacteroidales > WCHB1-69 > DUOL01. The sequence continues at coordinate 2,190 of DUOL01000027.1, forward strand.
TCGGCAAGAGCGCCAACGTATCTCTATTTTGCATCACCGATAGGATAATATCTTCTTGTAAGGGACGAAAAGAGTCGTATCCCCAATAATGTTTGAGAATTTGGTGTATTTGTAATGAAAAATTTGAATTTGGAGCGTTATTACTCATGTAAAATTACTATCCAAATTAATTATCTTTTGCTGCTGAGTCGGCGGCTTCGATAATAGCTATAAATTCTGAGGTTTTAAGCGAAGCACCGCCGATTAGCCCGCCGTCAATATCGGGTTGCATAAAGAGATTTAGGGCGTTTTTTGCGTTACAGCTACCGCCATATAAAATGTAGGCATTGTAGGCAGTTTCAGCACCATATTTTTTCTCAATCAGTGAGCGGATAAAGGCGTGCATCTCTTGTGCTTGTTCGGGGGTTGCCGTCTCGCCCGTGCCGATAGCCCAAACGGGCTCGTAAGCAATAATGACGTGCCCAAACATCTCTTTATTCAAATGAAATAAGCTCTCTACAAGTTGTTGTTCAACAATTTTAAAGTGCTCATTGTTTTTTCGCTCTTCCATCGTTTCGCCGCAGCAAACAATCGGAATAAGCTGCTGTTTGTGCAATAAATCTACTTTTTTAGCAATTGTCTCATTAGTTTCATGAAAATATTTGCGTCTTTCAGAATGTCCTACAATACAGAAATTAACCTTAAGCGCTGCTAACATAGAGGCGGAAATTTCGCCGGTATAAGCGCCGTTTTCATATTCGCTACAATTTTGGGCAGCAATTGAAAAATTATACTCTTCCGCTAAATCGGTAGCTAACTCAAGATAGACGAAGGAGGGGCTAAGTACAACTTCACTATTTGTATGAAAGCCTTCAAGAGCATCGCCGATAGCAATTATTAAATCGTTTGCCTCTTCAAACGAGAGGTTCATTTTCCAATTTCCGATAACTAATTTATTTTTCATTTTATTGATTAGTAAGAAGTTAAAGTTTTATTTATTAGTTAAATGTTTGTAATCAAAATTTGATTCTAAAACATTTACAAAAATAATATAAAAACCGATACTCTCCTTAATGAATAAAATGAATAAGTAGGGGAGAGGGGCGAATTATTTCTTACCCCTAATGAATATGAATATCCTTAATAATGTTGTTAAGCCCAATAAATTCGGCACAAGTGATAATACTTCCAATCATCACCCCCAAAATACCGTGCGTGTTAATGTTTTGTCCCGTGAGAAAAAGATTGGGAATCTTAGTGCGTTGTGAAATGTATGTTTGAACGGGGAGATTGGTGTCGCGTAATATGCCGTACATAGAACCTTCTTTTGTAGCGGTGTAGTCGCGGTAAGTCAATGGAGTTGAGGTTTCGTAATACTCAATATTGTTCATTATGCCGGGAAAAGAATCGTTGAGCTTTTTTATAAAACGTTCTGCTTTTTCTTCCTTAAACTGTAAGTAAGCCTCGCCGCGTTTGCCGACTGTTGTATTTTCCCATTCCCTAACATCATCAAATTTCATGTATCCGCTTAATTCGGCACTTTCGGCGAAAGTCATCTCTTTTTGATTGCATTGGTGCATAAATAGATAGGATTGAGGCCATTTTTCAGGATTATAGTTATTTGTCTCCCATAAATCGTCAAATTCATAAAAATAGAAATTGGAGTTCAAATAGGGGACACTGTCGGGTTTAAATTTGATATAAACAGTGAAATTTCCTATCGAATTTTCAAGATGTTTAATCCGTTCTTTATAAATTTTCCGAATAAGCGGCGACTCAATTTTCTCCATTGTAATTTCAGGGTGGACATTGGAAATGAAGAATTTACCTGTAATGAGTTCTCCTTCTTTTGTCTGAATTGCCGTAGCATGTGTGCTATCACAAATAATCTTATCAACTTCTTGCGAGGTGATAATTTCTCCCCCAAAAGAGCGAATGGAATTAGCTAACGATGAGGCTATTACGTCGCTTCCGCCAACGATACGATAAGCACTTTGAATGTAAAAATTTTTAATGAAAGCGTGAATGTAAATGGGGGTTTTATCTTTTACCCCCGCATAGAGAGGTAAATTTCCAATTAATACATTTTGCAACTCTTTATTCGAAGTGATTGATTCTATAAACTCGTTAACCGTTGCTTTAATAATATTAGGTTCAATAATTATGTGATTATTAATCTCTTGCAAATTGTTAATAGGCGATGCGTCTGCGATAGCACGAATTTGCTTGACGTACTCTTTTATCTCTTCTCTATTTTTAGGGAATGACTTGGCTAAGGTTTCGATAAAATTTTCGTATCCGTTGGCATAATAGTATTTTCTTCCTTGAAGGGATATTGTTTCGAAGCCGTTCGGGTCAAGAGGGGATAGGGTAACGTCTTTATTCAAATTAAGATAAGAAAAGAAAGAATGAAGAATTTGACCGGGTTGCATACTGCCGATATAGTGCATGCCGGTATCAAATTTGACTCCTTTACGTTTGAAAGTTTGTAGACAACCTCCAATTTGATGGTTTTTTTCAACAATAATGACTTTATAGCCGTTTTTAGATAAAATATATCCGCAAACCAAGCCTCCCAATCCGCTTCCAATAATAACTACATCATACTGAGCTCCCATATCTCTTTTTTTATTGATTAACATATATTAAATTAGCCGGAACTGAAGGACAATGGCGTGCAATCGCTAATTTTTCAGAGTCCGGGTCGGAGGCAATGATTGTGAGGTTCTTTTTTACCAAAGCCGCTAATAGTGTGTAAACTCCGTACTCGCAGTCCGTTACGTAATGCGTCCCCTCATCGGGTAACTGTTCGATTTTTTTCATCCAAACGGAATCTTTTGATAAAATTCGTCTGGCATGTCTCTCAACAATGACACCCTTATAAAAATAATTGTGAAGCACTAAATCACGATAATAGTCGGCGGTCTCTTTCTCAAGGGTCAGTTTTTTGTATTCTTCTTTATACAACTGTCGAAATAGTTTAGCAACTTTATAATTTTCTTTATCTTTTCTATATTGCTGATTATCAGGTCTAATTCTCTCTAATATCTTTACCGTAACCTTCCCTTTTCTAAGAATTAATTCGGTCTTAGGGGTTATATGACCAATTCCGTGTGTTATAATAGGAATAATATCCACGTTCAGTTTTTGTGCTAAGTGAAATGCTCCTTGATGAAATCGTTGAATCTCACAATTTGGCGAACGTGTTCCTTCGGGAAAGACTAAAATAGAGTATCCGTCTAAGATGGCTTGTTGTAAAACCGGAATGTTATTCTCAATTCCTCTATTAATCGGGTAGTAGCTGGCATATCGAAGCACCCAGCCGTAAAACGGGGAGTTCCAGACGGTTTTATTAGTTAAGCAAATGATTTTCGGAGAGAGCATTAAGGTGTAGAGCAAATCTAAATGAGATTGATGATTACATATAATGATGCTGGGATTAGCAAAGTTCTCTTGAAAGGGATTTTGCACTTCGCAAGGAACTTGTGGCATAACGCGACACAAAAAACGAAATGTTTTGCATATAGCTTGATGATAGATAAGTTTATGTTTTTCGGTTTTACCGCCCAGGGTGAGTACGAAAAAGCCAAAGATTGAGAGAAGAATCGCTCCGATGGAAAAAACAGTAAAAGCGGCTACGGTTTTAGATAAAATTAGCAAAGTTAACGGCATTTTTCTTGCTTTACCCTTTTTACTGATTAACCATTTAAAAATAAAAGGAGCAATGGTATAGGCGATAATAGCAACGGAAATCATACCTATAATTGAAACCTGTGCCAATGAGAACATGGCGGGGTGCTTGGCAAAAATAAGCGACCCGATTCCTATCAGCATCGTAATAGCTGATAAAACAACTGCTGTTTTATAGGTGTTAAGCATCTTCTTTCCGTAAGAGTACTCGTAAATAAGTCCTTCCATAATAAAAATAGCGTAATCGTCTCCGATACCAAAGATAAACGTAGCTAAAATTATATTGACAATATTAAAATGAATATTAAAAATCCCCATCAGCCCCAATATCCAGATAAATGCGATTGCCATGGGGAGGAAAGTTATAACAGTGATTTCTACTCTTCCAAATGAGATAAAGAGAAATAGCAAGACAATTAAACCGCAAATCCATAAGAGATAGTTAAAATCAAATGAAAGTTCATTTAACATGTTTTGAGTCAGAGTTTTTGTATCAAAAGCGTAACTGTTGGAGGAAGGAAATGCATTTTTTACGCTATTTGCGTCAGTTGGAGAGAGATATAACTGCGTGAGAACAATAGATTTTTCAGGTTTCTCTATTAAAAATTCATTTAAAAAAGTCTGTTTTAAGGTGGTGAAATAATCGGATTCTTCGACTTCAAATTCCGTATTTAATAAATTTTCAAAGCTACTGAAGCTATTTTCGGTAAAACCGATTTTTTTCCCTTCACTTTTTAATAATCTCACCAATTCATCTTTATGTAGTTCTAAAAAGTTATTCCATCGTTTAAGTTTTTCTTGTTGTAATTTTTTCGAGGGAAAGAAAGGACCTACACTTTGGCAACTCTTAATTACTCCTTTCTCTTGGAGGGAGTCAATAGTTAATTTATTCTTTTCGTACTCTTGTAGTGCGGATTCTATATCATCACCTTCGTTAGCTACGTAAATAAGCTGTTGAGACAGGGTCGTGGTTTGGCTTAATTCGTTTAAAGTAGCTCGTTGTTCTTTAGTCATAAAATTAATTTTATTCATATCTTCCTCAAACTTAACTTGATTTGAGAAAAAGCTAAAAAGAACGGTCAAGATAATGATAATCAACACGAGGTATTTATTATTCTCAAAAGAGTAGTCGGCAATTTTATTCCAAATTGTTGAGCGGGCATGTGATTTAGGAGCATAAACGGTATCTTTGAAAAAATGAGGGAGAAAAATAAGGGTAAAAAGTATGGTTCCCGCAAGAGTTAGGGCGGCAAATAGCCCGAAATCGCCCAATAGTTTGGAACGTAGAAAAATTAAGCTGCTAAATGCGGCAATCGTTGTAATGCTACCTACAGTAAGGGGAAAAGCAACATCTCGAATCGTGTAAGCGATTGAGGGCTGTTGACGCAAATGTATGACAAAATGTAGCGAATAGTTGATAGCAATTCCAAATATAATAGAGCCGGTTCCGATAGCAATCGTTGAAATCGTTCCCTTTGTGAGGTATAAACCTGCAAAAGCAAACAGAGCTCCGAAAATAATAGGGAGCAGTAGTACGATAAGCGACCTGATATTACGAAAGTAGAAAGATAAAATTAAAATAATGAGTGTTGAGGCAATAATAATAGAGAGGATACTGTCTTTTTTAATTTGCGAAGCGTTGGTAACGGCGATAGCCGCCGCCCCGAAATAAGAAACGTAATAGGCAGTTTCCTCTTGATTCTTTTCAGTTGCAGAACTGTTAAAAGTAGTTATAATATTGTCTAACTCCTTAACTAATAGTGAGTTATTGTATGTGTCGCTGCTCGGATAGCGAGGAATTAGAAATATTAAGAGCGATTTTAAATCCTGTGAGAAAATATATCCTTCGTAAGTAGTATATTGACTATTAATTCTAAAATTATTAAGCTCTTTTAGGAATGAAGTCGATAACCGCAAAGGGTCTTGCAGCAGGCTTTTACGGTACATCATGCCAATAGGCGAAGTGAGCATCTTCTTATTCTCTTCTAAAATCGTAGCAATATTTTCAGAAGTTATCAATGTATCCAAGCGTTCATAATCTTCTTCCGTCAAGAAATAAGGGATATTTTGAAACATAAACTCCAAAACATCAAGGAATTGAGCGTCGTCAGTTTTATAAAAAAGCTCTTTCACATGAGAAGTGTCCAACTTATTGTTAACGAGAGAGATAAAGCTCTCGGCATTTTCAATAAGCTCATCGGGAGAGGAATCGGAAGAATCCGTATTAGTAATTTTTATAATAATTTTATCTGCGGAATTGATATTTTGGAAAACATAGCTAATTCTTTCATTTTCTTTATTTTTAGGCAATATGCTTAAAATATTTTCATCAAATTTTAGCTGAACGGCAAAAAAAGCCAACACGGCAATCAGTATTAAAAGTACAGAAAATAGAAAGATTTTATGTTTATAAAAATAGGCATATAGGTTAACAAAAAAAGTTCGCATTTACTTTGGCAATAAATCAGAATAGGTTCTTTTTTTAAATATCTTGCAAAAATAAACTTTTTTGTTTTGAATAAAAAGGGAAAAGAACTTTATTCTCCAAAAGTCCGTTTTATAGCTCCTAAATTATTTTTTCTTAATTTTAATTTTTATTAGGGCGTGCCCCCTCGCTACGCTCGGGGTCGGTCTTCGGCTACAAGTCCGCGGGCACAAGCCGTGGGGACGCAAGGCGGCAAAAAGAGCTTCTAAAGTCGCTTTTTTGCCGCCGCGTCCCCAGCGGCTTCCGCCCTTGCGGGCTTTTCGCCTGCGCCCTCACGCAGCCAAGTTGTTCATTTAGAGTCTTTTAGATGTGATATCGAAACTGAAAAATGGAAAATATAAAATTTAAAACCAACCTCGAAAGAACGACTCAAAAAAAGTCCATATAAATCTTTGTTTATATGGACTTTTTGAAATTTCTATTACCTAAAAAATAGTGTTTGTTTTTAATTGCGAACGCACCGTACAGACATAGCATCGTCCCAATTCCTATTACCTGTAAATACGTTAGGACTATCGTGCCCTATGAAAAAGATGTAGCTCTGCTGAGGATACTGATGCTGAGTGGCAAGCCAAAAGAGAGAATAAGTCCCAAAAAAGGTATACGTATTGGAGTAGAACAAGCCGGCAGGGGGGGCATTAAAACCGCTTGAATTATTGTTGGAAGGATTATTGCCAACGGCACAAGTAGTTGAACTACTGTTCCAACCTGTAGTAGAAGCGATAGATTTACCGAGATATTCATTATTAGCGTCGCAATGATAAGGAGATTCAGAACCTAAATAGTTCTTCAATTGTGTCCACTCCGCCTCGCTCGGCAAGTGCCAGCCGTTAGGAC
>DUOL01000168.1 GCA_012838875.1 Bacteroidales bacterium
ATAATTTAGGCTTGCAATATGCAAACAATGAAATTTGCTATCCCGCAACTTTGGTTATCGGGGATATTATTAAAGCACTTGAATCTGGAAAGTACGACCCGCACAACATTGCCGTAGCTATAACACAGACAGGCGGTCAGTGCCGCGCATCAAGTTATATTTCGATGATTAAAAGAGCGATTATAGCACGCGGGGTCGACTCCATTCCGGTTGTTGCGGTTTCCTTAGGCAGTATTATTTTTAACGAACAGCCCGGCTTTCAATTGAAATGGCACAAATCAGCGCTAACTGCCCTTTACGCACTTCTTTTTGTTGACGCTTTATCTAAATTATACTATCCGTCAGCGGTTAGAGAAATTCGAAAAGGAGAAGCGAAAAGAGTTCAACAAAAATATTTAAACTTAGCAAAACCGCTTATTGCACAAAAACAAAATAAAGAGTTACTACTTTTAATTCAAAAAGCTGCTGCAGAATTTGAACTTATCATTGACCCAACAATAAAGACTCCAATTATTGGTGTGGTCGGGGAAATTTATGTAAAATACAACTCTTTCAGCCATAAAAATGTTGTCAATTGGCTAATCGAACAAGGAATAGAGGTCGTTGCTCCTTCGCTCTACAACTTTTTCATTTGCGAATTTGTTAACTTACACATTAAAAAAGAGTTACACATTAAAAAAACATCATTCCCGCAATTTTTGACAGATTTCCTCTTTAAAAGAGTAGAAAAAATTGCTGAAAAATTTGACAACGCCGCTTCTTCATTCCCTTTTTATCGTTCATTCGCTGATTTGGAAAAAGATGCTCTCAATGCCTCAAAGGTAATTAACTTAGCCGCTCAGTTTGGAGAAGGCTGGCTTATTCCTGCTGAAATTGCCTCTTTTGCTGAAAGTAATATTAATAACGTTATTAGCTTACAACCTTTTGGCTGTATTGCTAATCATGTTATTTCTAAAGGAATAGAGAAACGAATTAAAAAAACACACCCTAAGATAAATTTACTATTCCTTGATTTTGACGGCGGCACTTCAGACGCTAACGTGATGAATCGCCTCCATTTTATGGTAGAACATGCCAAAAAAAGCGTAGAAAAAGATACTCCTCGAATAAAATGAAATAAATTAACTTGACAATTGAAAAAATGAATATTGAACGTTATTTTTCCATTTTAGAAACGCTGCCGAAAAATGTCCGACTTGTAGCGGTATCAAAAGGAAAATCGATAGAAGATATTAATGCCTTATATGAACAGGGACAACAAATTTTCGGAGAAAATAGAGTTCAAGAAATTACTAAAAAATATGAGTTGCTTCCCAAAGAGATTAAATGGCATTTTGTCGGTCATTTACAATCAAATAAGGTAAAATATATTGCCCCTTTTATTGACCTAATTCACGCAGTTGACTCATTTTCACTATTAAAAGAAATTAACAAACAGGCTCTAAAAAGTAACCGAATCATTCCTTGTTTGCTTCAGTTTCATATTGCCCAAGAAGATACCAAATACGGTTTTGATTATAAAAGTTGTGAAACGATGCTTCAAAATCCTTCGTTTAAGACATTTAAAAATATTGAAATTCAAGGTGTTATGGGCATGGGGACGTTTACTGAAAACACTGTCCAAACTCATCAAGAATTTCAAACCTTAGTTTCTATTTTTAAAAAATTAAAATCCACCTATTTTGCTGACGATGCCTCATTTAAAGAAATTTCAATGGGTATGACCGATGATTACCTTATTGCAATTGAGGAGGGAAGCACGATAGTACGTATCGGTAGTGCTATCTTTGGTAGCAGATAAATTTAATTTTATGATTAAATACTTTTTATCTATTTTAAAACACTACCTTTTTTGGTTTCTTTTCTTCGCCTTTGGACGTATCTTTTTTCTTATTGCAAATCAAGATTTAATCATAGAAATTCCCAAAAGTGAGATTTTTGCCACTTTCTGGCATGCGTTACGCTTAGATTATTCCGCTATTTC
>DUOL01000169.1 GCA_012838875.1 Bacteroidales bacterium
TTGAAGTGTGCCCGTCTCCGAAATCCCAAAAATAACTAATAATATTGTTCCCGGAAGATAGATTGACAAAGCTGACGGCTTCGCCATTAACAGGATTTCCTGGGTGAAACGTAAAATCGGCATAAGGGTACTCTCCTTGCGTAATAGCGTCTTGAATTGTAAATGTGCGGCTACAGTTTTGACCTACGGTCGCGGTAAGTGATACCGTATAATCTCCGTCTGCTCGATACGTAACAACCGGATTTTCTTCGGTCGATGTTTCGCCGTTACCAAAATCCCAAAAAAGTGCCGCACCGGGCGGGTCGGTGTTAGAAACAAAATGTACGTCAAACGGAGCACAACCCCTTTCCGGAGTGTAAGTGAATTGCGGGTCAGGAGCTTCATAAACAATAACATTTATCGTTGCTAAGTTGCTGGTGCAGCCGAGAGAATCACTCGCCATAACAGTCAAAATAGTACTTTCCGTTATATATGTTGAAGTGGTTTGTGCAGTGGAATCGTCTAATAAATCGTTCGGAGTCCAATGAAATGTAAGTGGTAATCCCGGCGATGATTGTAAAACTTGAGCAGAAAGAGTCGTGCAAACATGACAAACAGGTAAGTCGTACGAGGCTAAAATAATAGGAGTATGATCAATAATTTCGAGTTCTATGGTTTTACTGAATGTAATTCCACAAATAGACATATTGGCATCAATAATAATAGTTTCCACCCCTTCAGTAATATCATCAATAAGGGTTGTGATAGGAATGAAAACGTTGGTGTCACCTTGTAAAATATAAACCGTAGCCGGGAGGGTTTCATAATCAACGCCCTCTGTTGCGGTTCCGCTTATGGTTAAATCTATTCGTACATCACTAACGGCAGGACTGCTAATTTTAATCTCTAACTCTAAATCATTACAACCTTCAATCAATTGACTGGAGCCCGGTATAGTATAATTTTCGTTAACTTCAAATTCAGGGCTGTTAAAACTGGATGCTTTAAGAAATACGCCGGAGTCGTAAGTGTTATCGTTTACATTAGCAATAGAAATTTTCATGTGATAAGTTTCGCAAGGAATAACGCTAGCACCGGCAGGTAATGCCGTAGTATAACCGTCAAATTGAATATAGGGATTACCCGGTTGATTATCATTGTAATAGCTTGAATTATCTAAGGAGATACAGTCACTCCCTGAAAAGCTGCTTCCCGACACTCCGGAATTCAATGAATTGATAGCTACGGGCATGCCGTTGGGATATGTTGCGGAAACACTATTCGGAATAACTGCAATATTTTTTGTCGTTGTTACCATCGTTACAGGGTCCAAGCCTGTAAGGAAAAAACCAAAAACATCGTTGTACTGCGAACAAACATACTCAGGATACTCTTCAGAGGCGAAAACATATTCAAATTCAAAAGAAGAAGAGGAGGCTATAAAATCAAATTCCAATACCGTAGTAGACCGTAAAGAAGCAGCAACTAAAGCTTGTAAATCGGGGTCGCGTATAGCCGTACTTTGCGTTACGTTCATGTAAGCATTTGTTTGATCATTAGGACCTTCTGCAACGGAAATATGCCCCGTAGTCATAATAATACCCGAAGAGAATGGGAAATTAGTGAAATTAGGACCATTCGTGAAAGTCCCGATTTGGTCGGTAGAAATATTCCCTGACGACCAATTGAACTGCCCATTTGACATTAAAACACCTCGACCGGCTAACACACTAGTAATCAAATTTTGTGGAAGTTGATTGCGCGCACTGGTTGTTACAATCTGAGAATGTAATAATTCAGAAAAAAGAATTAATAAGATAAGTAAAAAAGTATATTTTTTGTTGAGCATAATTTCTTTTCTTTTTCTGTAAAAATTAGCAATATGCAAAAATAGTTAATTCTTTTGTTTTTTAGTGCAGTATCAATGATAAAGACAAAGAAATTATTATAAATGTTGTAAAATAATTTTATTTTTTAAAAATATAAATCTCTATTTCCTTTTTCTATATTAGAAAGGTTATCTAAAATCTTCGTTTTTCTATTATTCTCAGGGATATCTTTCAACATTTTCTCAATAAGAGCCAGCCCTTTTTCTCTTGTCTTTTCGGAGGCGAAGTCATATAGATACTCTTTAAAAGAAAACATCGCATTCGGCAAACAATATTGTTTAATTAATCCGGGCTTTGCCAAATCCATAAAGTCGGCGCCGACACGATTATTTCTGTAGCAACCTGTACAAAAAGAGGGAATGTAACCGCTATCTATCATACTTGAAATCACCTCTTCGAGGGAACGGTGGTCGCCTAAAGAAAATTGACTTCCTGAGTTTTCGGCGTCATCGCTATAGGCACCCGGATTTGTACGTGAACCCGCCGAAATCTGGCTAATGCCGTAATTGAATAACTCTGTCCGCATATCGTCATTTTCACGAGTGCTTAAGATAATTCCCGTATAAGGCAGAGCAATACGAATAATAGCAATTATCTTTTTGAAATCGTCATCGGAAACGGCATGAGGGATATTGTCGGAGAGAGGAGCCCCTTCGGCATGCTCAATACGTGGAAAACTTATCGTATGCGGTCCGCAACCGAATACACGTTCTAAATGATTCGCATGTTCCATCAAAGCTAAAATCTCAAAACGATAGTCCGCTAATCCGAACAGCACGCCCAAACCTACATCGCTTATGCCGGCTTCCATCGCTCTATCCATCACTAATAAACGATTTTCATAGTCCGCCTTGGGACTCCCAGCCGGATGATAAACTTTGTATAATTCAGGTTCGTAAGTCTCTTGAAAACAAACATAAGTGCCGATATTCTCTTTTTTTAGCTTCCTGAAATCTTCTACAGACATAGGAGCTAACTCTACATTAATTCGTCGTACATTGTGTTTCCCTTCCCTAATCGCATATACGCGGCGAATCGCTTCACAAATATAGTCAATATCGTTGCGTGGTGATTCTCCACAAATCAAAAGAATACGTTTATGCCCCTCACGAAGTAAAATACGGGTTTCCTCCTCAATCTCACTCATATCCAGCACCTTTCGCACAATGCTCTTATTATCGCGCCGAAAAGCACAATAGAGGCAGTTGTTTACGCACACATTTCCCGTATAGACGGGCGCAAAAAGTACCAATCGTTTCCCATAAATCGCCTCTTTTACGTAATGAGCGACTTCCATAATCTTTTGAATCTCCTCGTGGGAAACAACTCGTAGAAGAAGTGCCACTTCCTCTAAGGATAAACCATTAAGTTCCCGAGCTTTGTTTAAAACGGTCTCAACTTCCGAAGATGTCGGAATGTTACCTTCAATTAGCGAGTAAAGTTTCTCTCTATTGATAAAATTTTGATTTTTTTCTGCTATATTCATGTTTTTACCTTTTAATTCCCAAATCTGTTAATCTATTTTTTTGTAATAATCGTTTTTACCTCAATGCCATCAAAACGTCCTAACTTTCCGGTGAGAGCATTAATCGTATTCATCTCACCTTCAACAACGAGTGAAATAAAAGAAATACTTTTGTGAGGCATCGGGATACCCTGACGAGCAATAATAATTTCGGAATAATCCGAAATTAGATTATTAATAGGTAAAACATTCTCTTTGGAAGTAATAACAATAGCAATAATGCCAAGACGCTTTTCCATCAGTATTCTCTTTTGGATTAGTAATATTATTATTTATATTTAGATGCTTTGAAATAGATAAATCAATTTCTTAGCATTTGCAAATATAGACTATTTTTTACTCTTCAGCAACAACTTCTAAATTTACAGTAACTTTAAATTCCTTATGAAGTTGAATTTCAGCAGTGTAATTTCCGAGTTCTTTGATATGATTGTCACCAAGAATAATTTTCTTCCTGTCAACCTCAATACCATGTTGCTCTTTAAGAGCGGAAGCAACGGCAATCGTATTCACAGAACCGAAAATAGTTCCCTTTTCCGATGCTTTCGTCATAATTTTTAAAGATAAACCGTCAATTTTACCAGCCATAAATTCGGCTTCTTTCCTAATTTTTTCGGCTTTAAAAGCACGTTGTTTCAACGTTTCTGCAAGCACTTTTTTATTAGCAGGCGTAGCTAAAACAGCTAAACCGCGCGGTAAAAGATAATTTCTTGCATAACCGTCCTTAACAGTAACAAGGTCATCAGCATAACCTAATTTATGAACATCTTGTTTTAAAATAACTTTCATTATACTATCCTCCTTGCTTAATTAGTTTTTAAATTATCTGTTACAAAAGGAAGAAGAGCTAAATGTCGAGCTCTTTTTACTGCCTGAGCAACCTTCTTTTGATATTTTAACGAAGTCCCGGTTAAACGTCTCGGTAAAATACGACCCTGTTCATTAACAAACCTCTTTAAAAATTCACCATCTTTATAATCAATATATTTAATGCCGCTCTTTTTAAAACGACAATATTTTTTCTTTCTAATATCAACTGCTATAGGAGTTAAATATTTAATTTCTGATTGTTGTGACATTGTTTATTCCTCCTTTTTAATTATTATTTTCTTTTTTCAAATTACGTCTTTTCTCGCTATAGGCAATCGCATGTTTGTCTAACGCAACGGTTAAATAGCGAATAACACGCTCATCACGGCGATATTGCACTTCAAAATCTTTGATAATGCTACCATCAGCCTGAAATTCAAATAAATGATAAAATCCGGAGTTTTTCTTTTCAATCGGATACTCCAATTTTCGTAATCCCCAATTCTCTTGGTGAATAATCTTAGCCCCTTTCTCAAGGAGATAATTTTCGAACTTTTTTACCGTTTCCTTTACCTGATCTTCAGATAAAACGGGAGTCATAATGAAAACGGTTTCATACTGTTTCAACATAATTTTCCTTTTTTTGGTTATTTTTGTTATAAAATATTTAAGCGTGCAAAAGTACAATTTTTTTCTATACATAATAACTCTTTATTGGAAAAAAAATCCGTCATATAAAATTTTTCTATATCTACAGCTTTTAGTTCGTACTGTTAATAATTTTAATTTCTATTAGGGCGTGCCCCCTCGCTTCGCTCGGGGTCGGCGTTCGGCTGCAAGTCCGCAGCCGATAGTCGTGAAGCCGCAAAGCCACAAAAAGAGCTTCTAAAGTCGCTTTTTTGTGGCAGCGGCTTCATCGCCTCCCGGCTTTACGGGCTTTCCGCCTGCCGCCTCACGCGGTAGAGAATGGCATACACCCCATTCTCTACGAAATAATACCCCAATAAAAACTATCTACTTGATAATCAAATATAAGAGAAGCCTAATCTGAAAATTTGAAAACCTATCCCTAATGGATATGATAACTTCAAAAATATGAAGGAAAGTTTTGTCTTTGAGAAGGATAAAAAAATAATATTTTTGAAATTTGTAAATTACAGACGGAGATTAAAAAAAAATGTGTATTTTTGCAAGCTCAAAATGTCTAATTGCGTTTTGATTTGAGTTCTTTGATATTTAAAAAGTTAAAAGCCGTTGTAGCTCAGTGGTAGAGCACTTCCTTGGTAAGGAAGGGGTCACGAGTTCAACTCTCGTCAATGGCTCAATAATGCAATTTAATAACTATACATATAAATATAAAATTAAAGTAAATAAATAAATTTTAAACATTTAAATTTGAAATAAAAATGGCAAAAGAAAAATTTGATCGTTCGAAACCGCACGTAAACGTAGGAACAATTGGTCACATCGACCACGGAAAAACAACATTAACCGCTGCAATTACCGCTGTACTTGCAAGTAAAGGATTGTCGGAACAAAGAAGTTTTGACTCTATCGACAACGCTCCGGAAGAAAAAGAGCGTGGTATTACTATTAATACTTCACACGTAGAGTATCAAACTGCAAATCGTCACTATGCACACGTTGACTGTCCCGGACACGCTGACTATATTAAAAACATGGTTACAGGTGCTGCACAAATGGACGGTGCTATCCTCGTAGTTGCTTCTACAGACGGAGCTATGCCTCAAACTCGTGAACATATCCTTTTAGCACGCCAAGTTGGTGTTCCTAAATTGGTTGTTTTTATGAATAAAGTTGACATGGTTGATGACCCGGAACTTTTAGAACTCGTTGAAATGGATATTAGAGACCTTCTCAGTTTTTATGGCTTTGACGGTGATAATACCCCCGTTATTCAAGGTTCGGCTCTCGGTGGACTGAACGGAGAAGAAAAATGGGTTGAAAAAATTATGGAACTTATGGACGCCGTTGATACATGGATTCCACTTCCAAAACGTGACGTAGAAAAAGATTTCTTAATGCCCGTTGAAGACGTGTTCTCTATTACAGGACGTGGTACGGTAGCAACCGGTAGAATTGAAACAGGAGTTATCAATACCGGTGACGCCGTGGATATTATCGGTATGGGTGCAGAAAAATTGAAATCAGTTGTTACAGGAGTGGAAATGTTCCGCAAAATTTTGGACACAGGAGAAGCAGGTGATAACGTAGGTTTATTACTTCGCGGTATCGATAAAGACGAAATTACTCGCGGAATGGTTATTGCTAAACCCGGCTCTATTAAACCTTATAAATCTTTTAAAGCAGAAGTTTATATCCTTAAAAAAGAAGAAGGCGGCCGTCATACTCCATTCAAAAATAAATATCGTCCACAATTCTATTTCCGTACAACAGACGTAACCGGTGAAGTTACTCTTCCCGATGGAGTTGATATGGTTATGCCGGGAGACAACTTGACAATCACTGTTAACTTGTTATCCGAAATCGCTATCAATATGAACCTCCGTTTTGCTATCCGTGAAGGAGGTAGAACAGTAGGTGCAGGACAAGTAACCGAAATCTTAGACTAAAATCTTTAAACTGTGAAGAGGAGAAAGAGCGACATCGCTCGAACTCCTCTTTCAATAAAGGGGAATAGTTTAAGGGTAGAATAGTGGTCTCCAAAACCATTGGTGGGAGTTCGAATCTCTCTTCCCCTGCGTAAATAAATAAGGTGCTATCCAACAGAGAATAGCACCTTATTTTATTTATGTATACTAATCTTCTACAATAAAAAAAAGATGATAAAAATTTTTATCATCTTTCTGTGTTCTAGCTGGGATTCGAACCCAGGACCCCATCCTTAAAAGGGATGTGCTCTACCTGCTGAGCTACTAAAACATCCGCATTATTTGGGAGTGCAAAAATACAATTTTTATCAATAAAAATGACTTTATTCCAAATTAAATATATTTTTATTTTTATTTATCTGAAAATCAGTGAGATAAAATAAAAGTTATTAAATTGTGAAAATATTATTAATTATATTTAAAAATAATATATATTTGCAGGTGTAACTGATTGATTAATATAATAATATGTCGAATATATTTTTTAAAAAAAATGGCTTTTAAATATACTTAAGATGACAAATAGATAACTAAAAATGTAATTTTTTGAATTTTCATTAAATAATTTTATTTTTAACTTAGACCTAAATATCATGAAAAAATTGATTTTACGACCGACAAAAGATTCAATCATCATCTGCCTACCCGCTGATTGGGTCGGAAAACCTATCAGCTGCGTGTTACAACGTGAAGATAATGCAACTGTTATTGACGAATTTAACGAAGAAGAAAATAAGTATTCTATTGCTTCTTCTTCGTTTGAAGAATTTTGGAATTGTGAAAAAGAAGATGAGTTATGGAAAGATATTTAAAGGGGGATGTCGTTATTATCTCCTTCCCTTACTCGAATTTGAGGCAATATAAAAAACGTCCGGCACTTGTTCTTGCTTCACTAAAAGGAGAAGATATAATTTTATGCCAAATTACTTCCCAATTTAAAAATAGCCAATATGCCGTTTCGCTGGAAAAAAAGAACTTTTCTGACGGTTCTCTACCTGTTGATTCAAATATTCACTGCTCCTTAATTTTCACTATGAGCAAAAATATGATAATTAAAAAAGTCGGGACTATCAATATGGCAACGATGATTCGTGTATTTCAAGCTTTTGGAATGCTTTTTTCCATTGGAACCATGAGAGAAGGAGCAATTTGATTTAGAGGCGATTTAACCGTTTTATGACACTATCTTTAAATTGGATTTTTATAAATATATCGACGAATGATTATAAAATTTCAATCATTTAAAATATTTTAGGGATTTTTCTATACTTTTTCATATTTTATATTGTTTTTTTTTATACTTTTGTGTCCAAATGAAGTAAAAATAAAAATTAAAATTATGAAAAAAATTATTACCCTTTTAAGCACGTTTTTGCTACTCTTTGTTGTTGCAAAAGCACAAGTTTATTTTGATGATGTGGAAAGTTATGAACCTTTCACAATTAACCCAACCACAGGTCCATGGACATTCGTGGATGTTGACTCCTGTAATACCTATCGTATAGGCGGTTATTTATGGGATAATGTCTTAGAACCGCAGGCTTTTATTGTTTTTAATCCTTCTTTAACCGACCCCGAATTTACAAATAGCACGGGGACACCCTATTCAGGTGCACAATATTTTGCCGCTTACAGAAGTTTTAGAAGACTTCCGGATAATACAACCGAAGATTGTCCTAACAATAACTGGCTAATTAGTCCCGAGTTGAGCGGTCAGCGTGCCGTAAGCATATCTTTCTGGGCAAGAGCTTTCCAAGGAGAACCTGAAAAATTTAGAATTGCCTACTCTACATCAGGAAATGATGTACAAAATTTTACTATCCTACCGGCATCAGCACCTTTTATCGAGATGGGGGAAAATGAAAGCGAATGGACCTATTATACATTCCAAACACCCGCGGCTAAATATGTTGCACTTAATAACGTATCCGATAATGGATTCTTTTTTATGTTGGATGATATTCAAGTTAGAGAGATATTCGATCTGGATTTAGCAGTTTTCGGACTTGGAGTTCCTGATTATTCTTGTGAATTAACAACTGATGAAACGATTATAATTGGTATTACAAACCACGGAAATACGACTGTAACGGAGTTTAAAGCTTGTTATCAAATAGGAAGCAATCCGGTTGTAGAAGAGAACGTTACAGGCGTAAATATCCCCAAAGATTCTAGTGTAATTTACACTTTCGCAACATTAGCAGATTTAACTTTTGCCATGGACGCCGACTCTATTCGTGGTTGGGTGGTTCTAACAGGCGATAACTATACGGCAAATGATACTAGCGACTGGTATAAAACGGGAACCCCAGCACCCGCTATCCCTCCTTATTATAACGACTTTAGCGGAGATGATGATTATAAAGGTTGGAGTGTAGTTGATGTAAATGAGGACGAAAGCACCTGGCGTATAGTTCATTACGTAGGAAATCCGATGTGGTATTATGAGTACAATGAGGACAATAATGCGAATGATTGGCTTTTCTCCTCTTGTTTCGATTTACAACCCGGATCTTATACTATTGAGTTCAAATATGCATCTTATACGTACTATACGCCGGAATCTTTTGGTCTCTATTTTGGAACAAAACCAGACCCAGCTGACATGACACTTGTTAAAAACTTTAATAATATAATTAATACTAATTTCTTACAAGGCTCTGAAGTTATAAATATTACTACCGCCGGTATCTATTATCTTGGTTTTAAAGCGACAAGTGCAGCAGGACAATATCGTCTTTTCTTAGATAATATCAATTTAGTTCCTGCAAGAAATAATGATCTTTCAGTATACAAAGTTAGCGTGCCGGATTATAGTTGTGATTTAACTAATGCAGAACAAGTTTCTGTTGAGGTTAGAAACTGTGGATTAGATACAATTACTTCCTTTAAAGCATACTATCAAATAGGAACCCAAAGTGCTGTTATGGAAGATGTTACCGTGAATGTTTTACCGCAAGCATCTTATTCCTATAATTTTACTACGCTTGCCGATTTGACAATTCCTGCAATGGATTCGATATTAGTTTGGGTTGAATTGGTTGGAGACGAAAATAATACAAATGATACTGCAGAAACTTGGATTTTGACAGGAACAATTGCACCTGTTGATTCTTTCCCATACTCTAATAAATTTACAACAGATGAGGATAATATCAATTGGACAGTAGATGATATTGACCTTGATGGAACAACTTGGTATCCTGTTAGCTACAATAGCAACCTAATGTGGTATCATAACGGAGTAACAATTGGTGGTGGTCCAGAGGCTAATGACTGGCTATATTCTACTTGTTTTGATTTAGAAGAAGGAGATTATACGCTTAAATTCAAATATTGTGTTTATAGACAATATGCTGCAAACCTAAGTGTTCATTTCGGACAAGCAAAAGATCCTGCACAAATGCAAGAAATTGAAAATCTTACACTATTTGACAATACGGCATTTGCTCAATTAGAAAGAGTTATTACCGTTACAACACCCGGTACTTACTACTTCGGATTTTACGCATACGGCATGGTACAATATTTCATGTTTATTGATGACTTTGAACTACATAAAGGTGACGTTAGTTCAATCAATGAAAATGCTAATTTAGTTGATAATTTTGTAACTATTTATCCAAATCCGGCGAAAGATAAAATCACTTTACAAAGCAGTGAAGAGATGGCTCAAGTGAAAATTTACGATATGTTCGGTAAAACAA